>NZ_ANAH02000066.1:600000-819739 GCF_000335475.2 Cystobacter fuscus DSM 2262
GAGGCGCTTCCATGGAAGTACGCCCCGGGTCCTCGGATGACTACGTGCCAGAGCGCCAATAGGCTCTTAAGCGGTGCTTCACAGTGAGGGGTCAGTGCCCCGGTCGCGTCGCCGCATTCGACCCTGAATACGGCCCCGCCGCCTCGCTGGCGGTCGGCGCCATTTCCGGCGCGAGGCGCAGCGCGACCAGTCCGAGCAACTCACAGGCGCCCGCCACGAAGCCGAGCGAGAGTTCTCCGCCATGGGCCACCACCAGCGACCCGAGCGCCGCGCCCAGCGAGATGCCCAGGTACGTCGCCGAGGCGTTGAGCGAGAGCGTGACGGGGGCGAGCCGCGGCTCCATCCGCACCAGCCGCGTCTGTTGCACCGAGGGGAACGCGTAGTTGATCAGGCCCCACAGCAGGATGAGCACGACCACCACCGGTAACCGGACCGGCGCTGGGAGGGCACTCCCAGCCAGCGGGAGGAGCATGAAGAGCGCGGCCAGGGGGTGAAGCCCTCGGTTCCGATGGCGAAGGCACCCAGGGCGATGGAGAGCAGCGGTAGCACGGGAATCCCTCAGCGGTCGATTTGCGCCATCTGCTGCGGGCTGTAGCGCGGGCCCGCGGTCGCGCCGGGCGGGACGGCCGCGTCGAGCTCCGCGGTCTCGGCCGAGGTGAGCACCAGCTCCGTTGCGGCCACGCCGACGACGGCCACCTTCTTGCCGGGACCGGCGCCCCAATGACGCAGCGGCGCGTACGTGGTGATGCCGGCGCACAGCAGCGGCGCGGCGGCGTCGAGCCCGATGCCCTCGGGAATCTTGAGGACGAAGTCCTCGGTCACGACGATGTGGGTGGAATAGCCGCCGTGGGTGAACTGGCCATCCTTCCCGATGCCGCCGTAGGTCGGGGTCATTCCCTTGAGGCAGTGCTGCTCCTCACCCTTGCGGCAGTTCGCGCAGTCGCCGCAGGAGGCGACCATGCAGCCGACGCCGACGCGGTCGCCAACGGCGTGCCGGGTGACCTGGGAGTCGACCTGGGCGACGATCCCGGCGATCTCGTGGCCGGGGACGACGGGGTAGGTCGACGAACCCCACTCACTGCGAGCGTGGTGGATGTCGGAGTGGCAGATGCCGCAGAACTTGATCTCGATGAGGACGTCGTGCGGGCCGAGGTCACGGCGCTGGATGGTCGTCGGACCGAGGGGCTTGGTCGCGGCCGTGGCCGCGTAGGCATTGACGGTGAGCATGTTTCTCCAGGTCTCCGTGGGTTCGGGGCCGTTCGCCCCGTTCACCCAAAGAAGTACGCCCTGGATCGTCGGATGACTACGCACCAGGGAGCCAATAGGCTCTTAAGTGGTGCTTAACAGTGAGGCGTCCGCGCCTCGTCGCGTTCGAGTCTCGTCATGAATACGGCTCTCCTCCCGCAACTCCAAGTGTTCCTCGTCGTGGCGCGCCTGCGCAGCTTCAGCGGCGCGGCGCGCGAGCTGGGCGTCTCCACCCCCGCGGTGAGCCAATCGGTGCGGCAGCTCGAGGAGCAGTTGCGCGTGGTGCTGCTCACCCGCACCACGCGCAGCGTGTCGCTGACGGAGGCGGGCAGGCGGCTCGTGGAGGGCGCGGGCCCGGCGCTGGGACAGGCGCTCGCCACCCTCACCGAGGTGTCCGCTCAACCGGGAGAGACGGTGGGCCGGGTGCGGCTGTCGGTGCCGCGGGCGGCGGTGCCCTCCGTCATCACCCCGGTGGTGCCCACCTTTCGCGCGCGTCACCCTCGGGTGGAGGTGGAGGTCGTCATCGAGGAGCGCTTCGTGGACATCGTGGCGGAGGGCTACGACGCGGGCGTGCGGCTGAGCGAGGCCATCGAGCGCGACATGGTGCAGGTGCGGCTCACCGACGCCTTCCGCTTCGTGGTGGTGGGAGCCCCCAGCTACCTCGAGCGCCATGGGACGCCCGAGCGCCCCGAGGATCTACTGCGCCACGAGTGCATCACCTTCCGCATGCGGAGCACTGGGGCGCTCTATGCCTGGGAGTTGGAGCGGGGCCGCAGGAACTGGCGCGTGCCGGTGCGCGGGGGCGTGGTCACCAACGACAACCAGCTGAGCGTATCCCTGGCGGAGGAGGGCCTGGGGCTGGCGTACGCCCTCGAGCCGATGGTGAAGGAGCAGCTAGGCTCCGGACGACTCGTGCGGGTGCTCGAGTCCTACGCGCCCACGGTGCCCGGCTTCTTCCTCTACTTCCCCAGCCGTGCGCAGCGCTCCCCGGCGCTGCGCCTCTTCGTGGACGCGGCCAGGGAGCTGGCCAGGCTCGCGGCGTGAAGCCGCCTCGCTCGACTCTCAGCGACCGACTCTTGCCTGAAGGTGCGGGGGATAGCGATCCCCTTGCACCGCGCTCTGGGAGAGGGCACCCGCGATGTCGCGGAGTTCCTCGGGCGTCAGCTCGACGGCCGCCGCTCCGACGTTCTCGTCCAGACGGTTCAGCTTCGTGGTCCCCGGAATGGGAACAATCCACGGCTTCTGGACCAGCAGCCAGGCGAGCGCGAGCTGGGCACGTGTCACCTGCTTCCGGTCCGCGATCGCGCCGAGAAGATCAACCAGGGCCTGGTTTGCCTTTCGGGCCTCCGGCGTGAAGCGCGGGACGATGTTGCGGAAGTCCTTGCTGTCGAACGTCGTGCTCTCGCTGATCGCGCCCGTGAGGAAGCCCTTGCCCAGAGGGCTGAAGGGAACGAACCCGATGCCGAGCTCCTCCAGGGTCGGGAGGAGCTCCTTCTCGGGTTCTCGCCACCACAGGGAGTATTCGCTCTGGAGGGCGGTGACTGGCTGGACCGCGTGAGCGCGCCGGATCGTCTGCGCGCTTGCTTCGGACAATCCGAAGTGCTTGACCTTGCCCTCGCGGATGAGCTCCTTCACCGCGCCCGCGACCTCCTCGATCGGCACGTTCGGATCGACGCGATGCTGATAGAAGAGATCGATCCGGTCGGTCTTGAGCCGCTCGAGCGCCGCCTCGGCGACTTGCTTGATGTGCTCCGGCCGGCTGTTCATGCCGCTCTGTCCGCCATTGGAATCGAATTCGAAGCCGAACTTGGTGGCGATCACCACCTGGTTCCGGAAGGGGGCAAGGGCTTCGCCCAGGAGTTCCTCGTTCTCGTAGGGGCCGTAGGCCTCGGCGGTGTCGAAGAAGGTGACGCCGCGCGCGAAGGCCGTCTGGATCAGCTTGATGGCTTCCTGCCTGTCCGTTGCCGGGCCATAGCCATAGCTCAGTCCCATGCAGCCGAGGCCGATGGCCGAAACTTCCAGTCCGCTCTTTCCCAATTGACGCTTTTGCATGGTCCTTCCCCTGGGTTCGGGGCCGTTCGCCCCGTTCACCTGGAGAAGTAAGCCCCAGGCCCTCGGAGGACTACGCCCCCGTGGCTCAATAGGCCCTTAAGTGGTGCTTCACAGTGCCTGTGAATCACGAAGCCCCCTCGGGATGGGCGCCGGGGGCGAGCTGCTGCAAGTCCAACTCCTCCAGGTCGAGCTCCTGCTCGACTCGCTGGAAGGCCGCATCGCCGATGGTGCCGTCCGCCCGCAGCGCGAGGAGCCGATGCCGCTCGGCCGAGGTGGCCCTGCGCGCGATGGCCGCCGCGTCGACGTTGAACGCGCGGCCGTCACTTTCTGCCGCCCCGTGAGACGCGTTGCCATTGCTGGCCAGCTCCGCTTCGGCGCGCCGGAGCATGAGCTCGTAGCGGCGACGCAGCAGCCCCGACAGCTCCTCTCCGGGCAGCTCGGCCGAGGTGGCCGAGAGCGCGGCGCGCAACGTCTCGACACGGGCGAGCCGCACCTCTCGCTCCACCGAGCCGTCGTCCTCGAGTTGGAGCATGTTGAGGAGGGGGCGCAGCGTCATCCCCTGGACGACGAGGGTGCCGAGCACGACGGAGAACGCGGTGAACAGGACCAGGTCGCGGTAGGGAAACGCGGGCCCGTCGGACCCGCCAGTCGGAAGGGCGAGCGCCGCGGCGAGCGTCACGATCCCTCGCATGCCGCACCACCCGACGACCGCCGCGGCGCGCTTCGACAGGGCCACCGTGTCGTGAGGCCCCGCCGTGCCGTCCGGCGCTGGACGACACCGCCAGCGACTGAAGGCCGCGGCGCCCGACACCCAGGCGATGCGCGCGAGGATCGTCGCGACGCACACCGCGCCCGCGACGCCCGCGTACTCCAGGAGCGTGCTCGAGTCGAGCCGGCCGAGGATCGCCTTGAGCTGGAACCCGACGAGGATGAAGGCGAGCACGTTCAACACGAACACGGCGAACTCCCAGACCGCGTACGAGGGAATCCGGACGCGAGCCGGGATGATGTCCGCGGCGCGACGGGCGGTCGCCATCGCGAAGACGACCACGGTGAGGATGCCGGAGAGATGGAGCCGCTCGGCGAGCATCCAGACCGCGAACGTCCCGCAGAACTGCACGACGACCGCGATGGCGACGTCGTGTATCCGCGGGGTCACCAGGAGCATGACCCGCGACAGCACGAACCCGAGCACCACGCTGCCCACGGTGACGACGAGGAGCAGGGGAATGACGCCTGTCCCCGACAGCGTGCCCGCGAGCGTCGCGCCGACGGCGAGACGGTAGATCAACAGCGCGCTCGCGTCGTTGAAGAGGCTCTCGCCCTCGAGGATGACGAGGAGCCGATGCGGCGGACGGAGCTGCTTGAGGACGGCGGTGGCGGCCGCCGCGTCAGGGGGCGCGACGATCGCGCCGAGCGCGACCGCGACGGCCCAGGGCATGCCGGGTACGAGCAGGCGGGCCACCCCCGCGACGACGACGATGGTGAGGGCGACGGCGCCAAGGGCGAGGCCGGCGACGGTCCGCCAGTTGGCCCGGAGGTCGCGCGGGGACGCATCGAAGGCGGCATCCAGCAGCACCGGCGCGACGAAGAGCGTGAGCGCGAGTTCGGGATCCAGGACCAATGTCGGCGTGCCGGGCACGAGCGCCAGGGCGGCGCCGGCCAGTGCCACCATCGCCGGGTAGGGAGTCCCGATGCGTTGGGACAGCGCGGTGAGGCCCGCGCCGGCGAGCAACAACGCGATGATGATCTCGAAGACGTGCATGCGTCCTGTTTAACTCAACCGCCGCGAGCTGGGGATGTTTACCCATGAGGGCATGTTCTTCATCTTGACTCGAAAGGTCGAATCCAGTCCGCTGGGCATCGAGCGGGGAGGGAGTCACGTGGCGAACGAGACGAGCGGGAAGGGGGGAGGGAGGGGGCCCTTCGAGCGAGGCGGTGCCTACGACGAGGTGGGTCCCGAGCTGGGCCGCCTTCACGAGGCCTGGGATGTGGAAACAGGGAAGGCGGTGCTGCAACTGCTGCCCACCGAGCGCGTGGAGTGGCGGCCCGAGGGGCCCTGGCGGGTGAGCCTCTTGTGTGAGCCGGAGCCGGTCACGGTGACCGTGCGGGTGGAGGAGGCACCCGCGTCGATGCCCGTGGTGGAACTGGCGGACCTGCTCGTGCTCACGAGTGCCGCGGTGACCCGCGTGCAGGACAGTGAGCGGCTCCGGGCCCACCTCGCCTCGGGGCAGCTTCCCCCACGCCCCGCTGGAAACCAACGCACGGGGCACGCCGTCGCGAGCTGGAGGGGGCTGATGCTCGGCCTGGGCGTCTGGCTGCTGGCGAGTCTCTCCGAGCGCCCGGCGCCCCATGGTCGGGAGGAGGCCCCGGAAACCTCCTCACGCCAGGATGCGCCGTCCTTCGTCGATGTGGCGGAGTCGGAGCCGAAGGTTCTCGCCTATCCCATGCCCAAGGAGCCCTTCCGCAATCAGATGGCGGCTCCCTGCCCGGGCAGGAAGACCATCGTGGAGCTCAACGGGGGGTGCTGGGTGACGTTGGAGCAAAAGCCTCCGTGCGACGACACGGATGCGGCCGAGTACCAGGGCAAGTGCTACATGCCGGTCGGCAAACCCAGGAGGCTGCCACAATCCGTCGAGCCGTGAACGAGGCGCCGGGGCCATCCCCCAGCTCTACCAGCGGGAGGGTAGGGCGCGCCTCGGCGAAGGCGGTGAGTGAATCGTAGCCGCGCTCGCGGACCCGCTCATACAGGCGGACCTTCCAGTTGCCCTCCCAGGAATGTCCCTCTTTCATCACCCTCTCCAAGGAAATACTTTCTATTGCGTCTGGAGCTGCTTGTCCCATTCATACAATTTTTCGAGCAGATCCGCAGTGGAAGCACCGGACACATGCTCGAAGGACACTGGATCGAGTGTGGTGAGACGCTGGCGCTGGAATGCCGGGTCGGCTACCACGTCCCGATGTTTCAAGCCGCGCGCGAAGGTGAGGGCACGAGGCATCTGTCGAAGGATGGCCTCGATGCTGTCTTCTCGCGTTGCTCGTGCCATGCGATTCGCGGCCATCTCCACGCGCATGTGGGTCGAGGCGTCTGACGCCGGACACCATGCATCCATGGCCCAATCACAGGAGGCCTTTATCAACTCCTCCAAGGTGAGTACGGCATCGAGGGTCTTGAAGAGGTAACGCGCGGATTGGAGGGGGTCCCAGAAGCGCAGCATCGCCTGGAGGCGGAGTGCGGTTCGCTGCGCGCTCACCGGGCCAGTGGGCGAAACCACGAAGTACAGAGCACCCCAGGCGCTCTCACGGCAAAACGCCTCGTATGCGTCCCTTACGGGGAACACGTTCTGCCAATCCAGGGCTTCGTACAATCCGCCCATGACATCCGACACCATGTACAGCCGCCAGGCTGGGCGCTCGTGTTGAAAGTCGGTCACCTCGTGAACCAGCACCACTTCTCCGGGAGGCACCTCCAGCATCTGACGTGGAGGAGGGAAGGAACCGTCCTTGAGGTACTGCTCGCCACACCGTGCCCCCTCTTTCCGCGCCTTCTGGTGGACCGTGGAGCGGGTGCCATGAAAGAAGGACGGCATTCGAAGAGAAGACGGTTGTTCAGGCATCATAGGTGGGTTCTATCAAAGCGGCTTATCGCCGAGGAAGGGATACGCCCGCAGCGGCGGGTACTTGTGCTGGAGGCGCGACCGGAGGTGGTCGCGTAGGAAACGGGATGATCTGTCCTCCTCCTTGGGCAGGAGGCTGTTGGGCGCCTGTGCTCATACGGCCAAGAATCACACTTGAGAAGAAGCCCGTAGCGGCGTTGCCCATGACCTCGATAACGATGCCAACGGCCCCGCTGAATGTAGCGAGCCGTTCGCGTCGACTGACCATTTCGTCCACGGCCTGACCCACCCACCCGCCGTACTCTTGCATCTCCTGCTCGGTGAGTTCCGCCCACTGCCCTACCTCATACGCCGCCGCCTCGGATGCAAATCGTTGTTGGCTGCGAGTCCAACGGTACTGGACCACTCCTGGCTCGGTGGTGTGCCACTCCAGACGCCAGATATATTGCCCCCTTGCGAAACGGATCAGGATTTCTCCTTGAAAGTCCGCGCCAGCATTGAAGGCACTGCCGACCATGACCGCCCGATTCAATGCTGTCAGGTAGGTTTTCGCCTCTTGTCGGCCTTCTTGGAGGCCTTTGTCATTCCAAGGTTTGATCTCGAAAAGATTCCGGCTGGAGAGATCGAGGATGTCCGGGCGTAGATTCCGCTCGTGCTTGAGTAGTCGCGATGGATCTCCGGTCCCTCTCTCCGCCAGGATCTCGGAGAGGGTCCGGGTGTTGTAGAAGACTCTGTTCTGTGGGTGATTCACACCGTACATATATCCAATCAGTCGGTGTGCGGCATTGCCGAGGAAGAACTCCCAGGGCATCTGTGAACCCGGATTCCGGCCGGGCACGCTGTAGCCCGGCACAGCCGGAGCGGAAGACTCTCCACTTGGTACTGGGCCGTCGCTCATGGCCAGATGGAGCCGCCGTGGTGCCTTGGACTCAGGCCGAGAGGGTAGGGCCCGTAGAGGCCCAGCGTTTGGCTCTTGTGCGGACGCGACAGCCTCGCGTGGCCTGTGGCGCAGGTTCACGCCCTGGCCGGGCAGTGGTGTGAGCGACACACAGCCGGTGGACAGTAGGGCCAGTGCGAGGATCAGGCCCGCCCACCGTGTCCATGGAGAGTCAGCACGCAATAGAAGAAGCCGTAACCAGTGACACCCGTGGCTCCGACCGAGAGTTCCACCGTGCGGTCGAACTGCTCCTTCACCTTCTGCTTGAGAAAAGACTCCTCCGCCTGCTCATCCAGGACGGCATCCCCAGGAGGTGGCGCCAGGGTGTCCCGGATATCCGCCCAGCCCTCCTCATCGAGCGGCAACATCACCACTGGTGAAGAGTCCGGCCGCTGTGCCGCGCCGTGGCGACCAGGAGGTTGTCGTTCGCCGACGGAAAGTACCACCCTGGAGGACCTGCGCTCGAGCTTGACTCGACAGGTCAAATCCGGTCTGCTGGGCGTCGAGCGGGGAGGGAACCACGTGGCGAACGAGACGAGCGGGAAGGGGGGAGGGAGGGGGCCCTTCGAGCGGGGCGGTGCCTACGACGAGGTGGGGCCCGAACTGGGCCGCCTTCACGACGCCTGGGATGTGGAGACGGGCAAGGCGGTGCTGCAACTGCTGCCCACCGAGCGCGTGGAATGGCGGCCCGAGGGGCCCTGGCGGGTGAGTCTCTTGTGTGAGCCGGAGCCGGTCGCGGTGACCGTGCGGGTGGAGGAAGCGCCCGCGTCGATGCCTGTCGCGGAACTGGCGGACCTGCTCGTGCTCACGAGTGCCGCGGTGACCCGCGTGCAGGACAGTGAGCGGCTCCGTGCTCACCTCGCCTCGGGTCAGCTCCCCTCACGCCCCACCGGAGACCAGCGCACGGGGCACGCCGTCGCAAGCTGGAGGGGGCTGATGCTCGGCCTGGGCGTGTGGCTACTGGCGAGTCTCTCCACGAGCCCATCGCCCTACGGCCGGGCGCCGACTACGGAGACCGCCTCACGCGAGGAGACTCCGTCCCTCGTCGACCTCGCGGCGGCGGAGCCGACGGCTCCCGCCTATCCCATGCCCAAGGTGCCCTTCCCCAGTCAGATGGCGGCTCCCTGCACGGGCAGGAAGACCATCGTGGAGATCAACGGGGGGTGCTGGGTGGAGACTGCTCAAAAGCCTCCGTGTGACGACACGAATGAGGCCGAGTACCAGGGCAAGTGCTACGTGCCGGTCGCCAAACCCAGGAGGCTGCCACAATCCGTCGGGCCGTGAATGAGGCACCGGAACAATCCCAAGGACTCAAGCTAGACATCCTCGTCAGGCAGCAGCATGGGCAGCTCCCGTGCTCTATTGCGTCTGGAGCTGCTTATCCCATTCAACCAGCACCACTTCTCCGGGAGGCACCTCCAGCATCTGACGTGGAGGAAGGAAGGAACCGTTCTTGAGGTACTGCTCGCCGCAACGTTCCCCCTCTTTCCGCGCCTTCTGGTGGACCGTGGAGCGGGTGCCATGAAGGAATGACGGCATTTGAAGAGAAGACGGTTGTCTAGGCACCATGGTTGCCTCCCTCTCCGCACCTCTCGTGCGTGTTCTGGAGATTGGAAAAGCCCAGGGTCGCCGTCATCACGCGCATGCGCCCGTGTCCGTTGCTGTCCCCACGATCGCGACCCTCCACGCGATGCGCTCCCAGCGGGGTTGCTGTCGTCCTCCGTCAGGACGCACCGCGTCATCACGGCCCCACGCCGCTGTCAGCGCGGCTTATGCCCCCGTTGCGCCCGAGAGCCCTCCTGGGCGCTGTTATGCAGGGGCCGCGAGTCGCCTCACGGCTACACTGAAGGGCTTCCGCAGGCCCGGCGCCGCGAGGCGAGGGCCTTCCGACCGTAGAACCGAGGACACGAAGCGATGGCGATGGACGAGGATTTTCGCAAAGCGGCGCTCGACTACCACCGGCTGCCCCGGCCCGGAAAGCTGACGATCGAGCCGACCAAGCGCATGGCCACCCAGCGCGACCTGGCACTGGCCTACTCCCCCGGCGTGGCGGCCGCGTGCGAGGCGATCGTCGCCGACCCCGATGCCGCGCGCGACCTGACGGCCCGCGGCAACCTCGTGGGCGTCATCACCAACGGCACCGCCGTGCTGGGCCTGGGCAGCATCGGTCCGCTCGCCGGCAAGCCCGTCATGGAGGGCAAGGCCGTCCTCTTCAAGAAGTTCGCCGGCATCGACGTCTTCGACATCGAGGTGGACGCCACCGACCCCGAGCGCTTCGTGGACGTGGTCTCCTCGCTCGAGCCCACTTTCGGTGGCATCAACCTCGAGGACATCAAGGCCCCCGAGTGCTTCGTCATCGAGCGTGCCCTGCGCGCGCGCATGAAGATCCCCGTCTTCCATGACGACCAGCACGGCACCGCCATCGTGTGCGCGGCCGCCATCCGCAACGGGCTCGTGCTCCAGGGCAAGAAGCTCGAGGAGATCAAGCTCGTCACCTCCGGCGCGGGCGCCGCGGCGCTCGCGTGCGTGGACCTGCTCGTGGAGATGGGGCTGCCCGTCGCCAACGTCACCCTCACGGACATCAAGGGCGTGGTCCACGCGGACCGGGGCGACGAGATGGCGCCCAACATGGCCCGCTACGCGCACAAGACCACCGCGCGCACCCTGCCCGAGGTGCTCGGCGGGGCGGACGTGTTCCTGGGCCTGTCCGCGCCGCGCGTGCTCAAGGCCGAGTGGCTGCACCTGCTCGCCCCCAAGCCCATCATCCTCGCGCTCGCCAACCCCGAGCCGGAGATCCGCCCGGACGCCGCCATGGAGGCCCGCCCCGACGCCATCGTCGCCACGGGCCGCTCGGACTTCCCCAACCAGGTCAACAACGTCCTGTGCTTCCCCTTCGTCTTCCGCGGCGCGCTGGACGTGGGCGCCACGGAGATCAACGAGCCCATGAAGCGCGCGGCCGCCGAGGCCATCGCGGAGCTCGCCCGGGTGGAGGCCAACGAGGTGGTGGCCCAGGCCTATGGCGGCGCGGCGCACGTCTTCGGGCCCAAGTACATCATCCCCAAGCCGTTCGACCCGCGGCTCATCCTGAAGATCGCCCCGGCGGTGGCCAAGGCGGCCATGGACTCGGGCGTGGCGCGCCGGCCCATCGCGAACTTCGAGGCCTACCAGCACGACCTGGAGCTGTTCGTCTACCGCTCGGGTCAGCTCATGCGGCCGGTGTTCGAGGTGGCCCGCCGCACGCCCCGGCGCGTGGCGTACGCGGAAGGGGAGGATGATCGCGTGCTGCGCGCGGTGCAGAGCGTGGTGGACGAGCAGATCGCCCAGCCCGTGCTCATCGGCCGGCGCCGGGTCATCACCGAGCGCATCAAGGAGCTGGGGCTGCGGCTGGAGATCGGCCGGGACGTGCGCGTGGTGGATCCGAACGAGGACACCGACGTCATCCAGCCGCTCATCAAGCGCTACCAGACACTGGTGGATCGCAAGGGCGTGCCGCTCGACGCCGCCGCGCGCCGGGTGGTGCGCCGGCCCACGGTGGCCGCCGCCATGCTCCTGGAGTCGGGCCAGGTCGACGCGACGCTGTGTGGCGGCCGGGATGACTGGGGCCGGCACATGACGTACGTGCTGCCCATCATCCCCAAGCGCCAGGACGTGGGCCGCATCTACGCGCTCTCGGCCCTCATCCTGCAGAACGGCGCGCTGTTCTTCTGCGACACCCACGTCAACATCGATCCCACCGCCGAGCAGATCGCCGAGATGACGCTGCTGGCCGCCGATGCCGTGCGCCGCTTCGGCGTCACCCCCAAGGCCGCGCTGCTGTCGCACTCGAGCTTCGGCGCCGGCAACTCCCAGTCCGCCATCAAGATGCGCCAGGCGCTCAAGCTGGTGCGCCAGCGCGCCCCGGAGCTCGAGGTCGACGGCGAGATGCACGCCGACGCGGCGCTCAGTGAGACGCTGCGCCACCGGCTCGTGTCCCACAGCCCGCTGACGGGCTCGGCCAACCTGCTCGTCATGCCCACGCTGGACGCGGCCAACATCGCCATGACGCTCTTGTCCGCGGCCACCGAGGCGCTGCTGGTGGGACCGTTGCTCCTGGGCATCTCCAAGCCCATCCAGGTGCTCGTGCCGCGCGTGACGGCACGTGGCATCGTCAACATGACGGCCCTGGCCGCGGCGCAGGCCCACGTGATGGAGCAGGGCTCTCCGCGCTGAGCGGGCGCCCACCCGGGTGGTGGACTGGACACCCCGGGTGGGCATTTGCTTTCGCCGGGGGTGCTCGGCGCGTTAATCGTAGGGGCCATGAGCCAAGCCACCGACTTCGTCATCGCTCCCGCCGAGCGTCCCAGCCTGCCCATCGAGGGCACCTCGGCCCGCTTCCCCGTCCGCCGCATCTACTGCGTGGGCCAGAACTACGGCGCCCACGCCCGGGAGATGGGAGGGGATCCCACGCGCGCGCCGCCGTTCTTCTTCTCCAAGCCGGCCGACGCGGTGCGCGTACCGGGTGAGCCCATTCCCTATCCGTCCGCCACCGAGCGGCTCGACCACGAGATCGAGCTGGTGGTGGCGCTCAAGGGCGGTGGCGTCAACGTCACGCCCGAGCAGGCGCTGGGCCTGGTGTACGGCTACGCGGTGGGGGTGGATCTCACCCGGAGGGACTTGCAGGCCGCGGCGAAGAAGGAGGGGCGCCCGTGGGACGCGGCCAAGGGCTTCGATGCCTCGGCGCCCATCGGCGTGCTGCGCCGGGCCGAGGGCGGGGGACTGCCCACGGGGCGCATCTACCTCGACGTGAATGGCCAGACGAAGCAGGACGGCCAGCTCGCGGACATGATCTGGAACGTGGCGGAGATCATCGCCAAGGCGTCGCAGCTGTGGCGGCTGGAGCCGGGAGACCTGATCTTCACCGGCACGCCCCACGGTGTGGGCCCCCTGTCGCGCGGAGACCGCGTGGAGGGCGGCATCGAGGGCGTGGGCACGGTGTCCTTCACCCTGAGCTGACGCGCCGCCCGCCCGCGCTCACTTCCTCGCGGGCGCCGGAGCCTTGGCCGGAGCCGGAGCCTCGGCCGGGGCCTTGGCGCCCCGCCGCAGGGCCGTGACGCTCTTCTGGACGGTGCGCTGGGCCTCGTCCAGCGCGGCCTTGGGCGTGGCGAGCTTGTGGAGCACGGCGTTCATGGCCGAGGCCGCCGGGGACCAGACCATGGTCATCTCCGGCAGGTTGGGCATGGGCAGGGCCGTCTTGGCCTGCTCGCGGATGGCGGCGAGCACGGGGTCCGCGCCAATGGCCTTGTCCTCGTAGACGGACGCGAAGGCGGGGTTCTGCCGGCCCTGGGTGGCCATGAGGCGCGCGCCCTCGGGGCCGGTGAGGTAGCGCACGAAGTCATAGGCGGCGTCCTTGTTCGCCGAGTGCGAGGAGATGCCCACGCCCTCCACCGTCATCCACGGCTTGAGCGGCTTGCCACCCGCCTCGTCCACGGTGGGCAGCGGCGCCAGCCCGTAGTCGATGCCCTGGGCGATCTCCCCGACGAACCAGGGGCCGGAGAAGACGAGCGCCGCCTTGCCCTCGTTGAACAGGCTCGTGACGAGCGCCGTGGAGGGTTCGGCCGGCAACAGGCCTTCCTGGGACGTCCAGCGCAGGAGTTGCTCCAGGGACTTGACGTTCTCCGGCGCGTCTAGCCGCACCTGGGGGCCCGGATCGAACACGCGCCCACCAAAGGCATGCATCAGGGCCGCGTGGTAGTAGAAGTCCGTGTACGGGTAGGCGAGGCAGAAGCTCGACTTGTCCGGCGTCTTCGCGCGCAATGCCTTGCACGCGGCGAGCATCTCGCCCGTGGTGCGCGGCGGGGTGGGCAGGAGCTTCTTGTTGTAGATGAGGGTGATGGCCTTGAAGTTCAGGGGCAGGGCGTAGACGGAGCCCCGGTAGGTCATCGCCTCGAGGGTGCCCGGCACGTAGCGCTCGCGCACGGCGGGCTCCAGGAAGAAGTCGAGCGGCTCGAGCAGCGCGCCGCCCTCCACCCAGCCGCCGAGCCGGTCCTGCGGGAAGACGAAGACGTCCGGGCCCACGCCGCGCGACAGGGTGGCGGAGATCTTGTCCGTGAAGGCATCCGAGGGGATGGCGAGCAGCTTCACCCGCGTGCCGGACTCGCCCTGGGCGGCGTTGTACGCGGCGACGACCTTCTCCAGGGCGGTGCGCTCGGCGGCGCGGTAGCCGTGCCACACCACGACCTCGGCGGCACGGGCGCTCGCGCTCCACGAGGCGAGCAGCAGCAGAAGCAGGAGGGACAGCGACGAACGGCTCTTCATGCGGGGGACTCCTTGGGGCGCGGCCGGGTGGCCGGGAGGAGGACCATCGCATGCCCCGCCCGCCGGCTCACCCCGGGGGGGCGGGCACGGACACCCGGGGCAGGGTGAAGCAGAAGGTGCTGCCCCGGCCCTCCTCGCTGCGCACGTCCAGGGTGCCCCCCTGGGCCTCCACGAGCCCCCGGCTGATGGCGAGGCCCAGCCCCGTGCCCTTCTTGCCCGTGCCCTCCACGCGCCAGAAGCGCTCGAAGAGGTGGGGCAGCGCCTCGGCGGGAATGCCCGGGCCGGTGTCATGCACCAGGAAGCGCACGGCGGACGCCTCGGGCACCACCTCCACCGTCACCGTGCCCTGCTCGGGGGTGAACTTGAGCGCGTTGCCCACCAGGTTGCTCAACACCTGGAAGAAGCGATCCCGATCGCAGCGCACCTGGCAGCGCTCCGCGGGCAGCCGCGTGCGCAGCTCGATGCAGGCCTCCACGGCCAGCGGCTCGAGCAGCAGCAGGCCCTCGCGCACCAGCTCCTCCACGTCGTGGGACGCCAGGTTCAGCTTCACCTGGTCCGCCTGGAGGCTGGCCATGTCGAGCAGATCCCGGATGAGCCGATCCATCCGCTCCACCGAGCGCTCGATGGTGTGGGTGTGCTTGCGCATCCGCTCGCCGAGCTCGCCCTCGGGAAGCAGCCGGCGCAGCAGCCGGGTGCTCATGCCGATGCTGCTCAGCGGATTCTTCAAGTCATGACTCACCACGGCGAGGATGTCCTCGCGCTCACGCACGGCGCGCTGGGCGTCGCGCTCGGCGTTCTCCGCCCGGGTGCGCTCGCGCTGCTGGGCGGCGGCCTCGTCGCGCGCGGCCTGCTCCCGGGCCTGGAGGCTGATGCGTTCCTCCTCGATGCGCAGGCGCTGGGATTCGGCCCGGTCCAGCGCGAACCCGGCCGCCCACACCAGCACGGTGAAGATCATCACGTTGCCCGAGGCGATGAGTGCCAGGGCGAAGGGGAGGGGGAAGGCCGCGGAGTGGTAGGCCCAGAGCACCACGCCCCCGATGAGGATGGGCAGCACGAACGCCGGCGGCAGCAGCCAGCGCGCGAGCGCTCCCCCCAGACCCGGGCCGGAGACGACCCGCATGAACCCCCGGGTGGAGCGGGCCTCGAAAACGCCGAGCGCCAGCAGCAGGAAGCACACCGTGGTGTGCACCGCCATCTGCGTGTAGCGCGCGACGCCGGTGAACTCTTGTTGCCCATAGAGGTAGCCCGCCAGGCCCACCAGGGCGATGACGCCCACGAGCGCGGCGAGGTACTGTGAGGGCCAGCCCACCACCCGCGTCTCCACCTCGAGACACAGGAGCGCCACCCCGAGCAGCAGGAAGCACAGGGTGGTGTTGGGGGCCATGCGTCCCGGGTAGCCGAGCTCCACGTGGCGCGCGGGGTCCACCACGAGCAGCTCGTCCAGGCCCAGGTTCACGTCCAGGACGTACTGCACGAGCGTCAGGGAGCTGATGAGGACCACGAGCACCGCGCTCGCCACCGAGGCGCGCCGCAGCGCGGGCGGCGGGCGCGTGAGGCCGGCGATCAGCAGGGCCGCTCCCGAGAGGATGAAGCACAGGGCCGTGTTGGCCTTCATGGTGGGCAGGCCCGGCCGCAGCCCCTTGAGCGAGGGCAGGTCGAACACCCACGCGGTGAGGACCACGAGCCCCACCGCCATCACCACCGCGCCATGAACGCGAGACAACCGCCGCAGGTGTACGGAGACACGTTCAGCGATTCTCTCGCCCGCCATCCGCCCTCTTTACCCCGCCTCCCTGGCCTCCTGCCATGACGACGCATGGCGGAGGCCTCGCACTTCACTCCCCGGCTTCGCTCGCGACGCCCTCGCTGCCGTCGGAGGTCTTCGCGTTGAGCACGATGCGCTCACCGGGAGGGGAGCCCGGCATGACGAAGTCCCGCTCCTGGACGCTCTTGTTCGGGTTGATGACGCGCACGTGGTGCTCGCCCTCGAAGACGGGGTACTCGGCCAGGGGGGCCACGCCCAGGGGTTGGCCATCCAGGAAGACCTTGGCCCCCGACTCGGCGAGGATGAGCACGGAGCCCAGGTTCACCCGCATGTTGAACTGGACCTTCTCCTGGGTGGCGCGCACGTCGATGCTGCGCGCGGTGCGCAGGCCCCGGGTCGCATCGACCAGGGAGATGAGGTGGCGGCCGGGCGTCATGGGCACCGTCTGGGGCGAGCGGCCCACCTGGCGGCCATCGACGTAGAGCATCACCTCGGGCGTGACGAAGATCTGCACGGGCGTGAGGGGCGCGGAGGAGCCCGCCTTGGGCGGCGCGCTCGGGGCCACCGCCACGCCGGCGTCGGGCGGCGCCGCCGGCACCTCCTCGACGATCATCGGGGTGTTGACGTCGGCGGCCACGCCCGCGTCGGGGCCCAGGTACTCGGGCTCGTGCTGGACGTTCTTCCAGATGAAGCCCACGGCGCTCACGAAGAAGAGCGTGCCCGCGAAGGCGAGCGCGCCCACCGCGAGGCGCGAGCGCATGGCGGACGCGGGGGGGGGCACCCCATACCCGGGAGTCCCTGGCGGGGGCGGCGCGTAGCCGGGAGTGCCCGGCAGAGGGGCCGCGTACACGGGCGTCCCCGGAGGCGGGGCCGCGTGGACGGGAGCCCCCGGAGGCGGAGCCGCGTGGCCGGCGGCCACGGGCGCGGGAAGCGCGGGAGGGGTGTTCTGGGCCAGCTCGGCCAGGCCCCGTTCGATCAACGCCTTGCGGAAGCGCCGCGTCTCGTTGTCGTGGGGAATCTGCCGGATGAGGAACTCGGCGAGCGCGGTGGGCGAGGGCGGCTCGCCCACGAGCGCCTCCAGGGCCTCGCGGAAGGCGAGGGCCGTCGGGTAGCGCTCCTTGGAGCGCTTGGCCGTGGCGCGGCGGATGATCTCGTTGTAGGCGAGCGGCACGTCCTCCGGCAGCGGCGGCAGCGGCCGCGAGAGGATGGCCTTGTCCCGATCGATCGAGTCCTGGAAGGGTTTGCGCCCCGAGAGGCACTCGTGCAGCAGCAGGCCCAGGAGGAACACGTCGGTGGGGATGGACGAGGCCTCGCGGCCGCCGAGCAACTGCTCGGGCGCGCTGTACAGGCGGCGGTTGCGCACCCGGCGGCCATCCTTCTCGCGCGGCGCCACTCCGAGCGCGCCGTAGCCCGTCACCTTCACCTGGCCCTGGGCGGAGATCATCAGCGTCTCCGGACGCAGATCTCCATGGACGTAGGGCGTGCCGTCGTCGTTGCCCGCCACGTGGGCGTAATGGACCCCCGTGGCCGCCTCCATGGCGATGAGCGCGGCGAACAGGGGCGGCAGCCGCGGACAGCCCTCCAGCACGTGGCGCAGGGGCTCGCCGTCGGCGTACTCCGTCACCCGGGCCACGCGCCCGTCGATGGACACCAGGGCGTGCACCCGGAGGATGTTGGGGTGTTCGAAGACGACGGCGCGCTCCGTCTCCTTGCGCAGTCGCGCCAACGCCGCGGCGTCCTGGGCGACCTCGGGAGGCGCCCAGATCAACACCACGGGTCGAGGGGGCTTGCCCTCCTCGAGGGAAAGGGCGAGATGGGGCCGGTTGGCGCCTTCGCCTGGAAAGAGGGGGCCGAGCAACTGGTAGCGAACCTGCATGGGTTCGACGTTTTACGGCTCTCTCACATCCTGCGCCAGACCATGGCGGGGCGACGCACACATTCCTGCCTGCTGGGCTACAGATCGAGCAGGGGCATGAAGGGCTCGATGTCCAACGAATTCGTCGGCCCCCGGACGGAAACCCCATAAGTCGCGGATTCCGGAAAAATTTCTTCACGAGGCTGGAAAACCGGGGTAAAAATCCACGTGTACTGAATTACTTCACTGAGTCTGTCTTTACCCACCTTCACGGGCAGTCCAAGGGGCCTGCGATGCGGGAGTGGGTCTGGGATGGTCCTCCGAGGAGTCCCGGATGCGTCACGAGGATGATGCGGAACGAGAGGCGAGTCGGCTCGGTCCGGTGTTCGTGTTTTCCGGGCAGGGGTCGCAGTGGGTGGGGATGGGGAGGGAGCTGCTGGAGCGCTCGACGGTTTTCGAGATGGTGCTGAGCGCGTGTGACGTGCAGGTGCGCCGGCACCTGGGGTGGTCGTTGCTGGAGGCGGTGACGGGGCGGGAGGCGTCGCTCGGGGACATCGAGGTGAGCTGTCCGGCCATCGTGGCGATGGAGCTGGCACTGGCGGCGCTGTGGCGCTCGTGGGGCGTGGAGCCGGCGGCGGTGGTGGGGCACAGCATCGGCGAGGTGGCGGCGGCGCACGTGGCCGGGGTGCTGTCGCTGGAGGACGCCATGCGCGTCATCTGCCAGCAGGGGCGCACCATGGGGCGGCTGCGGGGCCGGGGGGCGATGGCGGTGGTGGGGCTGACGTGGGAGCGGGCGGGAGAAGCGCCGCCCGGGCTGGAGGGGCGGCTGTGGCGTGTCATCCACGCGAGCCCCGACTGGACGGTGGTGGCGGGGGAGCCGCTCGTGCTGGAGCAGGCGCTGGCGCATTGGCGGCGGCAGGGCGTGGTGGCGCGCTGGGTGGACTCGGAGGTGGCGGCGCACTGTCCCCAGGTGGAGCCCTTCGGCGAGGAACTGCGCGAGCGGCTCGAGGGCCTGTGTCCCCGGACGGAGCGCCTGCCGCTGTTCTCCACGGTGACGGGGGGCGACGTGGCGGCGCGGCGGCTTGGCGCGGAGCACTGGGTGCGCAACCTCACCGAGCCGGTGTTGTTCCGCGAGGCCACGGGCGCGCTGATCTCGCGCGGGCACCAGGTGTTCCTGGAGATCAGCCCGCACCCGCTGGTGAAGCACTGGCTGGAGTCGTGCCTGGAGTACGCGGGGCGGGCCGGGACGGTGCTCGCGTCGATGCGGCGGGGACGCGAGGCCACCCAGCACATGCTGGAGACGTTGCGGCGCCTGTCCGGGCCCCGCCCGCGCGAGAGCCGGACGGGCACCCGGTTTCGCGTGGTGGACTCGTCCGTGGAGGACGGCTGCTAGGCCGCCCCGGGTGGGTTCTGTTCAGCCGCGGTGCCGCTCGGCCGCGCGGTAGAGCTGGGTGAGCGAATAGTCGAGCAGCGCCTGTCGCGAGGTCATGGAGCGCTGGGCCCGAAGGAAGGGCAACCAGACGCGGTGGCTCACGAGCACCTGCGCCTCCTCGAGCTTCTGGCGCGGAATCCACTGGCCCCCGAGGTGGCGCACCAGCACGTCCGGGTGGAAGCGGGGCTCCACGGGAGCGAGCGTGGCACTGCGCTCATGCAAGGGTAACCGGGTAGCGGCACTCGTCACGTCGCTCTTCCAGGGCCTTCCAGATGGCAGCGCGGGCGTACTGACGTTGCCTTTTGCCTTTGATGACATCCGGCATCCATCCGTCAGCGTACTCCTCAAGCGTGCGGAAGAACGGCTCCAATTCACTCTTGAGTGCTACCCGTGAGCCGAAGACACCGTTGAAAGAAAGCCGGAGGTAGTCCTCTTCCCCCGAAGCGTAGAAGTCGAGCGCCTTCATTGGAACAGCACCTCCACGCCCGGAACCATGCTCTTGGTTTCTTCCAGGGCCGCCTTCAAGTCGGCCGCCCGAGTGGGTTTGAGTTCGCCCCCCTCGTAAACGAGGCGGACCCTCTGGACGGACACCTGGCCGCTCTCGCGAAAATGGGATTGGACCTGGAGGGCGACGTACTCCGCGGGCGAGCTGCACGTGAGGAAGGGGGCGAGGAGTGCGGCGCTGTCGTGGGAGGAGAAGTCGGGCCAGCCCGCGGGCACGCTCCGTCCTCCACAGGAGACGTCCGCGGGTGCCTCGTCCGAGCTCGCCAGGTCAGCGGCCGGGTCCAGCGTGACGCAGCCGGTGGAGAGCAGCACCGCCCCCAGCAGCGCCGCCCACCCGTGCGCCCAGGCCTCAGCGCGCATTGAGTACCCGTGACGTCATGAAGCCCCCAGGCAGAGGGCTCCTACTCTAGCAGGCGGCTTGCTCCGGGCTTCCTGCCTGCCTCACCGCCCGCTCAGGCGAGCAATTGCGTCAGGAGCTCGCGCCGGGGCGACACCGCGTGCCGCCAGGGCAGCCGGGCCAGACGCGGACGCTTCCGGGGCTGGATCGCCTCGTGGACGGACAGGCCCCCGGGGCCCCCCAGCAGCAGGCCCAGCGCCGCGGCCATGAGGGACAGGTTGTACTCGTAGCCGCCCTGCTGGATGTCGAAGCCGTTGGGGCCATGCACCTTGGCGATGGCCACCGCCTGCGTCACCAGCACGGACACGGCCGCCACGCGCGTGCCGATGCCCAGGAGAGACAGCACCCCGGCGGCGACCTCGGTCCACCCCGTCAGGAGCGCCCAGGTGCGGCCGGGCTTGATGCCCAGCTTCTCGAAGACCTGCGACGTCTGCTCCAGGCCCTCGGGCTGGAGCTTGGTGATGCCGTGGTAGAGCATCGCCGAGCCCAACGTGGCCCGCAGGGGAAGTGCCGAGTGGTGGGCCATGTGCCCTTGCAGCAGTGCTGTCGTGGTCGCCGTCATCCTGCCCTCCGGAGTCGTGTGGAGTCGTGGTCCGGATAGCGTCCGCATCCCCCCGCGCCGCGGCAATGGGGCCGGGGCGGGGGAGCGAGCAGGGGGCAGCCACGGGGGACGCCTACCCCGGGGTGAACCAGAGCACGGACAGCGGGGGCAGGGTGAGCACCGCCGACGCGTCCTGGCCGTCCCAGCCCTGGGGCTCGGTGTGGATGCGGCCCTTGTTGCCCATGCCGGAGCCGCCGTACTCGCCGGCGTCCGTGTTGAGCAGCTCCACGTAGCTGCCGTGCCGGGGGAAGCCCACGCGGTAGTTCTCCTGGGGCATGGGCGACAGGTTGGCGATGCACACCACGTGGCCTCCCGGCTGGCGCGAGCGCCGCACGAAGGCGAGCACGTTGACGGCGGCCGAGTCGGGTTGGATCCACTGGAAGCCGAGCGGCTCGTTGTCCGCGTCGTACAGGGCGGGGTGCGAGCGGTAGAGCCGGTTGATGTCCGCCACCATGGACTGGATGCCAGCGTGGCCCGGGTGGTCCAGCAGGTGCCAGTCCAGGCTCTTGTCGTTGTTCCACTCGTGGGGCTGGCCGAACTCGCCACCCATGAAGAGCAGCTTCTTGCCCGGGTGTGCCCACATCCACGCGAGCAGCGAGCGCAGGTTGGCGCGCTTCTGCCAGTCGTCTCCCGGCATCTTCCCGTAGAGCGAGCCCTTGCCGTGCACCACCTCGTCATGGCTCAAGGGCAGCATGAAGTGCTCGCTGAAGGCATACAGCAGGCCGAAGGTGAGCTGGTTGTGGTGGTGCTGGCGGTAGATGGGATCCTTGCTGAAGTACATCAGCGTGTCGTGCATCCAGCCCATGTTCCACTTGAAGTGGAAGCCGAGGCCGCCCTCCTGCGTGGGCTGGCTCACCTTGGGCCACGCCGTGGACTCCTCGGCGATCATCACCGCGCCGGGGTACTTGGCGCGCACGCGATCATTGAGCTCGCGCATGAAGGAGATGGCTTCCTCGTTCTCGCGGCCCCCCCAGCGGTTGGGGATCCACTCGCCCGCCTTGCGGCTGTAGTCGAGGTAGAGCATGGAGGCGACGGCGTCCACGCGCAGTCCGTCGATGTGGTACTCCTCGAGCCAGAAGAGCGCGTTGGCGATGAGGAAGTTGCGCACCTCGTTGCGGCCGAAGTTGAAGACGTAGGTGCCCCAGTCCGGCTGCGAGCCCTGGCGCGGGTCCGCGTGCTCGTAGAGGGCGGTGCCGTCGAACTGGCCGAGCGCGTGGGCATCCCGGGGGAAGTGGCCGGGCACCCAGTCGAGGATGACGCCGATGCCGTTCTCGTGCAGGTGGTTGACGAGGAAGCGGAAGTCATCCGGGTGGCCGAAGCGAGCGGTGGGCGCGTAGTAGTTGCCCACCTGATAGCCCCAGGAGCCGCCGAAGGGGTGCTCCGCCACGGGCATCAGCTCCACGTGGGTGAAGCCCATCCTCTTCACGTAGTCGGTGAGCGCGGTGGCCATCTCCCGGTAGGTGAGGGAGCGGTCGCCGTCCTCCATCACGCGCCGCCACGAGGCCAGGTGCAGCTCGTAGACGGCCCAGGGCTCGCGGTGCACGTCCTTGTGGGCGCGCGCCTGCATCCACTGCCCGTCCGACCACTGGTATTGATCCAGGTTGTGCACCACGGAGGCCGTGGCGGGGGGGACCTCGGTGCGGAAGGCGAAGGGGTCCGCCTTGAGGATGCGGTGGCCGCCGTGGCCGGTGCGGATCTCGAACTTGTAGCGCGTGCCCTCGCCGACCTCGGGGACGAACAGCTCCCAGATGCCCGAGGAGCCCATGCGCCGCATGAGGTGCAACCGCCCGTCCCAGCTGTTGAAGTCACCCACCACGGACACGCTCGAGGCCGTGGGCGCCCACACCGCGAAGGCCACGCCGTGGATGCCGTTGTGGTGCACGGGATGGGCCCCCATGCGCTTCCACAACTGCTCGTGACGGCCCTCGCCCGCGTAGTACAGATCCTGATCTCCCAGCGTGGGCAGGAAGCTGTAGGGGTCGCGCAGGGTGAACGTCTTCTGGCCCGGGTACTCCACCTCCACCTGGTAGTTGAAGGCGTCCGTCTTTCCGTTGACGCGCGCCTCGAACACCCCGTCCACCCGCTTCGTCATGGGGATGCGCCCGCCGAACTCCGGCAGGACGTGGATCGCCACCGCGTCCGGGCGGTACGTGCGCACCACCACCCCGTCTCCATCCGGGTGGATGCCCAGCACGCGGTGGGGCTCGGCGTGCCGCAACTCGACGATCTGCTGCAGCTCCGCGTCCACCTGTTGCCGCTCGTTTGGCTTCTTCACTTGCGGACCTCCATCCTCATGAGGGCCTCGACGGGGATACGCACCCAGTCCGGCCGGTTCTGTAGCTCGTAGCGCACCTCGTAGAGCATCTTCTCCAGCTCGAAGGCGCCCAGCATCGCGGTGAAGCTCGCCTCGCTCTGCGGCAGGAAGGCCGCCCCGGCGGTGGCCGCGCGGTAGCCCTCCAGGAAGGCCTGACGCGCGGGCTGGAGGCGCTCCCCCTCGGGCTGGCCCTCCAGCCGCACCGTGGCCTCGGCGTAGTCGAAGGAGCGCAGCATGCCCGCCACGTCCCGCAGCGCCGAGTACTTCTCGCGCCGCTGGGTGAAGCTGCGGCCCGGCTCGCCCTCGAAGTCGAACAGGAGCCAGTCGCCTCCCGAGCGCAGCACCTGACCCAGGTGCAGGTCGCCATGGATGCGGATCTTCTGCCCCGAGGGCGGCACGTGCGCGAGCTGCCGCGCATGGCCGATGAGATCCTCGCGGCGGTTCTCCAGCTCGGGCGAGTGGCGCGCCGCCTGGCTGAGCGTCACGCCCATCTCCCCCACGATGGAGGCGCTCCAGCGCTGCACGTCCTCGGCGAGCAGGGGCTCGGGGGCGAACGCCGGCTCCTCCGTGTTGGAGGCGAGCGCGTGGTGCAACTGTCCCAGGCGCTCGCCGAGCACGCGCAAGTCCTTGAGGACCGCGTCCGACAGGCGCGGGCCCTGACGGAAGCAGTCCAGGGTGTAGCGCCAGCCGTCGGTGACGTCGGGGATGAAGCGGTGCACCACGGCGAGCGTGGCCCCCGCGGGCCCCTCGGACTGCAACGCGCCGAGCAGCGTGGGCGTGGCGCGGAAGGACGTCTTCGTCGCCAGGAAGCGGCCCACCTCGTACTCGGGGTTGATGCCGGCCTCGAGCTTGCGGATGACCTTGAGGATGAGCTGCTCGCCCACCACCACCGAGGTGTTGCTCTGCTCCACCTGGAGCCGACGCACCGGCAGGGGAGAGGGCAGGGCGATGAGCCCCTCGGGCGTGTCGAGCCACTCGCCCACCAGCTTGCCGGAGGCGCTGGGCAGCTCGCGCTTCTCGCGGATGAGCTGGAAGAGGGCGCGCAGCACCTCCGCGTCCTCGAAGGCGTCCTTCACGCCCTCCTCGGAGGGGAGCACGGGCAGCAGGTAGCGCTCGGGCGAGCCCAGCTCGTAGAGGACCTCCACCACCGCGAGGGTGAAGGAGCGGTCGCCGGGCAGGTCCACGTTGACGTGGTCCACGGTGGACACGGACTTGATGGGCCAGGCCTTGCCGGCGAACCAGCGCTGGCCGCGCAGGTAGTCCGGGAGCTTCGTCAGATCGATTGGTGCCGTCATGGCATTCCCCTCCCGGGAGCGGGCTTCTCGAGGCGGAACCACAGGAACATGTAGGGTCCGAGGGTTATCTGATAGGGCAGGCTGGAGATCATGGGGAAGGGCGTCTCGCCCATGAGCTCCACGGGAATCTGTCCTTCCCAATCGCGCAGGTCCAACACGCCGGGCTGCGCGAAGCGCGACAGGTTGCAGACGATGAGGATGGACTGCCCCTCGTGCTCGCGCATGAACGCGAGCACCTTGCGGTTGTCCGGATTGAGCCAGCGCAGCTGGCCCATGGCGAAGGCGGGGTAGCGCTGGCGCACGCGGATGAGGCGCTTGACCCAGCTGAGCAGCGACGAGCGCGTGCGCTCCTGGGCCTCCACGTTGATGCTCTGATAGCCATACACCGGGTCGCCGATGACGGGGGCGAACAGGCGCGCGCCATCCGCGCGCGAGAAGCCCGCGTTGCGATCGCTCGTCCACTGCATGGGGGTGCGCACCCCGTTGCGATCGCCCAGGTAGATGTTGTCCCCCATGCCGATTTCATCCCCGTAGTACATGACGGGGGTGCCGGGCAGGGTGAACAGCAGGCTGTGCATCAGCTCGATTCGCCGCCGCCCGTTGTCCATGAGCGGCGCGAGCCGCCGCCGGATGCCCAGGTTGATGCGCATGCGCGGATCCGTGGCGTACTCCCGGTACATGTAGTCCCGGTCCTCGTCCGTCACCATCTCCAGCGTGAGCTCGTCGTGGTTGCGCAGGAAGATGGCCCACTGACAGTTCTCGGGGATGTCCGGCGTCTGCTGGAGGATCTCCACGATGGGCGTGCGGTCCTCGCGGCGCACCGCCATGAACAGGCGGGGCATCACGGGGAAGTGGAAGCCCATGTGGAACTCGTCGCCCTCGCCGAAGTAGACGCGCACGTCGGCGGGCCACTGGTTGGCCTCGGCCAGCAGCATCTTGTCCGGGTACTCCGCGTCGATCGTCTTGCGCAGCTTCTTGAGGAAGGCGTGCGTCTCCGGGAGGTTCTCGCAGTTGGTGCCCTCGCGCTCGAACAGGTAGGGCACGGCGTCGCAGCGGAAGCCGTCCACGCCCATGTTCAGCCAGAAGCGCATGACGTCCAGCATGGCCTCCTGGACCTCGGGGTTGTCGTAGTTGAGGTCCGGCTGGTGGCTGAAGAAGCGGTGCCAGAAGTACTGCTTGGCCACCGGATCCCACGTCCAGTTGGAGCGCTCGGTGTCCAGGAAGATGATGCGCGCGCCCTTGTACTTGTCGTCCGTGTCGCTCCAGACGTAGTAGTCGCGCTTGGGGCTCTTCGGATCGCGCCGGGCCTCCTGGAACCAGGCGTGCTGGTCGCTCGTGTGGTTGACGACGAGCTCGCTGATGATGCGGATGTCGCGCTTGTGCGCCTCGTCGATGAGGCGCTGGAAGTCCGCGAGCGTGCCGTAGTCCGGGTGCACCGCGTAGAAGTCCGCGATGTCGTAGCCGTCATCCCTCAGGGGCGAGGGATAGTGCGGCAGGAGCCACAGGCAGGTGATGCCCAGGTCCTGCAGGTAGGGCAGCTTCTCGATGAGCCCGGGGATGTCCCCGTGTCCGTCGCCATTGGAGTCATGGAAGGCGCGGATGTGGAGCTCGTAGATGACGGCTTTCTTAAACCAGAGCGGGTCCGTCTGGGTCATGGATGGGGAGCCTTGGCCTTATTCGTAGTAGTCGAACGCTTGCTCACTGCGGCGGAAGCGGTAGATGGCCCAGATCGACGCGGGCTGCTCGGGCGTGAGCCGCACGTGCGCCGTGGGTCCTTGCCACAAGCCGCGCGTGTCCGTCATCAACTCATGCACCTGGTACGTCTCGTCGGGGGCGATCCCCAACTCCTCCAGGGGCACGTGCAGCACGGATTCCTGCGCGTTGAAGGGATCGAAGCTCACCGCCACCAGCACCTGGCTCGTGCCGTCCGGGGTGCGCTTGAGATACGACATGACCTGCTCGTTCTCCGAGGGGAAGAAGCGCAGGTTGTCGTAGAGCTGGAAGGCGCGGTGGCGCTGGCGGATGCCATTGAGCCGGGCGATGTAGTCGCGGATGTTGCCCGGCTGCTCCGGATTCCACGCCTTGAGCTGGTACTTCTCCGAGTCGAGGTACTCCTCCTTGCCCGGCGCCACGGGGGTGCCGTCACAGAACTCGTAGCCGCAGTACATGCCCCACACGCTCGAGAGCGTGGCGGCCATGGCGGCGCGCAGCCGGAAGCCCGCGGGGCCACTGCGCTGGAGGAACTCGGGGAGGATGTCCGGCGTGTTGGGCCAGAGGTTGCCGCGCATGTAGTCGGACACGGGCGGGCTCGTGATCTCCTCCAGGTACTCCTCCATCTCCTGCTTGAAGTTGCGCCAGGTGAAGTAGGTGTACGACTGCTGGAAGCCGAGCTTGGCCAGGGCCTTCATCACCTTGGGGCGGGTGAACGCCTCGGCGAGGAAGACGACGTCGGGGCGCTCGGTCTGCACCTCGCGGATCATCCACGCCCAGAACTGCATGGGCTTGGTGTGCGGGTTGTCCACGCGGAAGATGCGCACGCCCTGGTTCACCCAGTGCATGACGACGCTCTTGAGTTCCGGCCACAGCGTGTCGCGCGCGGGGCCGAGCCAGTCGAAGTTGACGATGTCCTCGTAGCGCTTGGGCGGGTTCTCCGCCGTCTTGATGGTGCCGTCGGGCCGGTGGAGGAACCACTCGGGGTGTTCCTTCACGTAGGGGTGGTCCGGCGAGCACTGATAGGCCAGATCCATGGCGATCTCGATGCCGTGGGCGTTGGCCTCCTTCACGAAGCGCGCGAAGTCCTCGAGCGTGCCGAGCTGGGGGTGGATGGCCTTGTGGCCGCCCTCGGCGCCGCCGATGGCCCAGGGGCTGCCCACGTCGTCGGGGCCGGCGGTGAGGCTGTTGTTCTTGCCCTTGCGCGCCTTGAGGCCGATGGGGTGCACCGGCGGCAGGTAGATGACGTCGAAGCCCATGTCGCGCACGTAGGGCAGCCACTTCTCCGCGTCCTTGAACGTGCCGTGCGTGCGCCCGTCGCGCACCGCCGAGCGCGGGAAGAACTCGTACCAGGAGCCGTAGCGCGCCTTCTCCCGGTCCACGAAGACCTCGAGCACCCGCTCATAGCGCGTGGCGACCGAGCGGTCCGCGTACGCCGAGGCCGTCTGGAGCAGGGTGGGGTCCATGGCCGCGGCGATGGCGCGGTGGTTCATCCCCGCGTCGAAGAGCTTCGCCGCCTCGAGGAAGTGCCGGGCGTGCTCGGGACTGCCGGCCTTCTCGGCGCGCTCGGCGTGGCCGCGCAGCATCGCGGCGCCCTCGAGCAGCTCGCTCTTCACGTCGCGGCCCGCGTCCACCTTGCGCTTGAGCTCGGACACCCACGTCGCGAAGAAGTCCGGCCAGGCCTCCACCGTGTACTCGTAGCGGCCGTTGCTCAAGAGCGGCACCGAGGCCTCGAACAAGTCGTTGCCCTTGGCCACCATGGGGATCTCGGCCCACTCCGTCGCCTGGGGCTTGGGCGCGGATTGCCTCCAGCGCACCACCGCCACCAGGACATCGTGTCCCTCCTTGAAGATGTCCGCTTGCACGACGAGGGACTCGCCCTCGACCCGCTTCACCGCCCAGCGGCCCGCGTCCAGCTGCGGCCGCACATTCTCGATGACCGTGCTTCCGATTCTTTCGCTCATAGATGGAGGCGGCCCCTTATAGGTCTCCGCGTCGTGATGCCGACGCCGTCTTTCACCATGGGTTGATGCTGGACGCTCCAAGCGTCCGGCCCGTTTGCTGGTGAACGTTAGGAACGGCTCGGCGAGGTGCCCACCCGCGCGCGTCACTTCGTTCGCGCCTCACGCCCCGCCGCGTGAGCGGGCAGCCGAGCTCGCGGGGTTCGCGGGCCAAAGGGGGCGGGGGAGGTGCTCGCCCCGTGGACGGGACATGACCTCGAAGATGACCTCGTGCGCCAGACTTGACAGGTCAGGCGAGCGGGAGCACCATGCACGTGTCGCTCAGGCGGGGGGACGGGGAAGGAGTTCTGTGACGAAGCCCCGTGGGGGTCTCGGAACTCCACATCCATCCAGGAGAAGGGGTACGGCCCGCGTCCTCGTCGTGCCCCCGGGTTGAGCAGAGGGGAGGGGAGGAGCGCGGCGGGTCGCGCTTCAGAGGAGAAGACGGAACGGAGCTACGGCTGCTGGGGCTGCGGCTGCGGGGACTTGTGCTTGTAGAAGAGGACCAGGGTGTAGCAGTGGAACTCGTTGTCGCTGGACTGGCAGACGACCCGGTCGACGATTTCCAGATCCGAGTTGCTCTTGAGCCAGCGGGTCACGTTCTCGCCCAGCTCCTCCCGCTCCTTGGCCTTCGTCGCGGAGAACACCTTCACGCCCGTGAACATCGCCTTCCACTCCTTGCGCTGTGATTTTGTACTGAGTGTACGGAAGGTTACCGCGCGCTCTCCATAGGTGTCAAAAAAGCTTACCTCTGGGCCTACCCGTGGTGATCGGCCCCCCCGGGGGTTCCCCCCTGGACGCGCGTGCCTAGATTCCAGGAGTCGATGGCTGTGGCTCCCGAGGGAAGGGCCTTCGGGTGTGCAGGGGATGGGCGAAGGGGGCAAATCATGGATGTGAAGACCAAGAAGGACCTGGCGGTCGACTTCATCAACGAGATCCGCACGATGGATCCCGCCGCGCTCAACGCGCTGATCGTCAAGGAAGCAGGCGAGGATCTGGCCCAGTTCTTCTTGAACTACAGCGCCAATCTCATCTCCAAGGATCCCTCGCGGGTGCTGGAGAACACCTCGTCGCTGATGCTGATGGGCTACCTCATCCGCACCCACGAGGAGCGCAACACCCAGGTGAAGCAGTCGGGCATCCAGGGCTACGCGTTCGCCTGAATCGAGCGGGGCGGGGTGCGCCGAGGCTCGACAGCTCCCACGGGAGCCTGTTAGGGAGCGGCGCCCATGCTCATCGATTTGCACGCGCATTCCTACCTGTCCAAGGACTGTGACCTGGACCCGCGCGCGGTCCTGGATCGCGCCGCGATGTTCGGCCTGGATGGAGTGGCCTTCACGGAGACCAACACCCAGGACGGATGCGACGAGCTGTTCGAGATCGGCGCCAAGGCCAAGGTCAAGGTCTTCGTCGGCCTGGAGCTCATCACCGACCGTGGACAGTACCTGTGCTTCTTCCCGAAGCCGGAGAACGCCCCCGAGCCGGTGCAGCTGTGGGGCAGCAACCGCGAGAAGCCGTGGAGCGCCGCGGAGTGCCTGCCCAAGGTGCGCTCGCTCGGCGCGGCCATCGTCGCGGCGCGCCCGTATGACCGGGACTCGAGCCACCCGGCCATGGACTACGTGCGTTCGCTCGGCGGGCTGGTGTGCGCGGTGGAGGGGTACAACGCCCGCGTGAAGCAGACGGCGAACGACCTGGCGGTGGAAGCCGCCGAGGCGCTCAAGGTGCCGTGCACGGGGGGCAGTGACGCGCGCGCCACGGTGGACGAGGTGGGCTACGGCGCCACCTTCTTCAAGACGCCCATCCAGACACAGGAGCAGCTCGTGGCGGCCCTGCTGGCTGGCGACTTCCATCCCGTCATGGCCGGGGAGCTGCCCCGGCTCACGCGTCCCGGCGAGGCCCAGGCGGCCCGTGCTTCCGGCAAGCAGCAACGCCGCGGGGGCGGCGGTGGGGGTGGACGCCGCCGCCGGTAGTCACCACCTCCTTCGAGCTTTCGACTCGAGGAGGGGTGTTCATGAAGAAGTGGAAGAACGCGTGTTTTCCGGCCGTGGTGCTGCTCGCCGCCTGCTCTCACTCCCCGCAGAACCCGGATGGCACTCCGGACGGCAACCCGGGCCCCGCGCTTCCCGCCCCCGACACGAACCACGACGTGAAGAACTACAGCCGGGTCATCGGCTGGCCGGAGGGCAAGACGCCCGTGGCTCCGGAAGGGTTCGGGGTGACGAAGTACGCGGATGGCCTGCGCAATCCCCGCTGGCTCTACGTCCTGCCCAACGGCGACGTGTTGGTGGCCGAGGCCAGCACCGAGCCCAAGAGCCAGGGCGCGCTCCGCGAGGCCCAGCGCTCCGGCAAGGCCGAGTCCCAGCAACTGGGTGACAGCGCCAACCGCATCACGCTCCTGCGCGACACCGACGGCGATGGGGCCCCCGACGTGCGGGAAGTCTTCCTCCAGGGGTTGAAGCAGCCGCTGGGCATGTTGCTGCTCGGGGACCGGTTCTACGTCGCCAACACGGACGGGCTCTGGCGCTACCCGTACGAGGCGGGGCGCACCTCCATCCAGGCCCCGGGCCAGAAGCTGCTGGAGCTGCCCGCCGGGGGCTACAACAACCACTGGACGCGCAACCTGCTGGCCAACGCGGACGGCTCGAAGATCTACGTGTCGGTGGGCTCCGCCAGCAATGTCGCCGAGCACGGCATCGACGAGGAGCGGCGCCGCGCGAACATCCTCGAGGTGAACCCCGATGGCAGCGGCGAGCGCGTCTACGCGAGCGGCTTGCGCAACCCCGTGGGCATGGGGTGGGCCCCCGGCACGAGCACGCTGTGGACCGTGGTCAACGAGCGGGATTACCTCGGGGATGAGCTGGTGCCGGACTACCTGACGGGCGTCAAGGAGGGGGGCTTCTACGGCTGGCCCTACGCCTACTTCGGCATCCACGAGGATCCCCGGCTGGCCGGACAGCGGCCGGACCTGGTGAGCCAGACGCTGGTGCCGGACGTGGCGCTGGGCGCGCACACCGCCTCGCTGGGGCTCGCCTTCTACACGGGCAGCGCCTTCCCCGAGAAGTACCGGGGCGGGGCGTTCATCGGCCAGCACGGCTCGTGGAACCGCTCGGAGCTGTCCGGCTACAAGGTCGTCTTCGTGCCCTTCGAGGACGGCCGCCCGAGCGGAGCGCCCGAGGACTTCCTGACGGGCTTCATCGCCAACCCCGAGACGTCCGAGGTGTATGGTCGGCCGGTGGGGCTCGCGGTGCTGCCCGACGGAGCCCTGCTGGTGGCGGATGACTCGAGCAACACCGTCTGGCGCGTCGCGCCCCGCCGCTGAAGCCCGCTCGCGCCGCCCCCGGAGGTGACGGCGCGAGGCGGGCGGGGGAGCCGGGCCTACTTCGCCGCGTCCGGCTTCCCCTCTTCGACGCGAGACACGACGCCATCGGTGAGGAACACCCGGCGCTTGCCACCGGGGTAGATCCACTCCTGGTTCACCCGCTGGCCCTCCAACGTGCGGCGGATGCTCTCGGGATGGCCCCAGGACATCTCCACCGCCGCCTCGGGCATGTTCTCCAGCACCCGCTTCTGCTTGACGGCGTCCTGGAAGCGCGCCGAGAGCTTCGCCAGACGCGGCTCCTGCGGTGGCAGGTAGCGATCCATCTCCGCCAGCAGATCCTCCTTCTTGTCGATCCCCGGCCGGAGCACGAGGATGACGGGGGCGCCGGGCGCGCCTTCCACGTCCAGGTAGACCCAGGGCTGGGTGCGGGGCGAGTACAGCACCCGCTCCGCCATGGTCCAGGACGTGGGGAACTCCACCTTGGTCACCCGCACCGTCGTGCCCGCGGGCACCAGGGACTGCACCGGGCCGGGGTTGATGGGGTTGCCCTTGGTGTCGTTGAGCAGACGCACCTCCTCGGGAGGGTAGGGCGTCAGCAGCCGCTTGGAGGCGTCCCCGAAGAAGGGAGTGATGTAGCTGGAGGTCTTCAGGTGGCGCACCGCCGCCGGGCCCGTGGTCAGGTCATGCTGGAGCGCCGTGCGATCCTCCGCGCTGAGCTTGGTCTGGCTCACGCAGGCCGTGGCGAGCACGGGGAGGAGCAGGGACAGAGCGAGGCGTCGTGTCATGGAAGGGACCTCGCGTCAGAAGGAGAAGGCGAAGGCCCGGGTGGTGACGCGGGGCGCCTCGCGGCCACCCGTGACGTCCGCCACGAGCACCGCGCGCTTGCGCGTCTCCTCGACGATGCGGCCGCCGCCCGCCTTCTGGTAGGCGTCGATGCCCTGGATGATGTGCGAGGCGAGCAGTCCCAGGCCGCCCAGGCCCCAGAACCAGGGCACCACGAGCGCGCTCAGCACGCTGCCCACCACGATGAGGGCCACGTCGATGACCAGGAAGAGGATGAAGCCGCCGCTGTCACCGGCGATGAGGTGACCCGTGCCGAAGCCGACGAGCAGACCCAGCACGAGCGCGAGCACGGGCTCGGTGCCGGAGCTCACCGCGCCACCGGTGTCCAGGGGCAGCATGGGGCCGTCCATCAGCGCCAGCCGCTGGGCGTCCGTGAGGCGCAGGGCGGGCGTCTGGGAAGGCTTGAAGGTGGCCGCCAGCTCCACGCCCTCCAGCAGCCGGGCATGACGACCCTGGGCGCTCTGGGCGAAGGAGATCGAGGGATCCGCGGAGGACTCCACGGGGGTGACGGCCAACAGGGAAGCAACCAACAGTGAGACGAACATGAAGAGCGACCTCGGTTGGACTGCGGTGAGGACGCCCTCCTTACCTCAATGGCCGGAACTCAACGATGCATTGTCGTCTGTCCGTGAGCGCTGCTCTCCACAACCCTTCACCGGTGGACAGATGGGTCCGCGGCCGTCGGGGTCCGGCACCAGCAGGAAACGGCCCAGACCACGGGCATCGGTCAACTCGGGATGGCCACAGAGCACGCAGCGGCGGGGTGGACGCTTGGAGGGAGGAAAGGGCACGAGGCCCAGTTTCCCCCCGCTCCCGGGGGCTCGCGACTTTTCCGCCCCTCAGCTGCTCTTGGCCGCCACGGGCGTGCTGGGCGCGCTGCTGGTGCTCGAGGACGACGAGCCGCCCGACGACGTGCTCGCGGAGGAGGAGGAGCTGTCGCTCGAGGACGCGCTGCTGGACGAGGACGAGCTGCTGCTGCTGCTCGACGAGGACGAGCCGCCGTCCTTCTTCGTGGAGCCGTAGAGGTCGGCGTACCAGCCCCCGCCCTTGAGGACGAAGCTGGTGCGGCTGACGACGCGGCTGAGCGAGTTCTGGGTGCCACAGGCCGAGCACTTCTCGGGCGTCGGATCGCTGACCTTCTGCAGCACGTCGATCGTCTTTCCACAGGAACCGCAGGCGTATTCGTAGATGGGCATTGACGGGCCTCTTTCTAGGTCGTGGAGGGAGGAGTGGAATCCGGCGTCCGCTTGCGCAGCGCCTCGGCCACGCCCAGGCGCTCGAGTGCGCGGAGCACCAGCTCGGACGGGGCCCCATGCTTGCGTCCCACCGTCTCCGCGAGCGCGGTGAGCGACGGGGCCTCCGGGAGATCATCACGCACGAGGAGCTCCAGCTCCCGGCGCAGCATGTCCGTGAAGCGCTTCTTGATGCCCAGGTCGAGCAGGTACTTCTCGCGCCCGAGCAGATCCAGCTTCTGGGTGAGGTTGCGCGCGGTGAGCGCCTCGCGGCGGAAGCGCTCGCGCACCTCCTCGACTTCCTTGGCGATGCCGCCGCGGTTCTCCACGAGCTTGAGCTCGGAGGGGCTCAGCCCCAGCGCCCAGCCCACCCGGCCCGAGGCGCCCCGGTGCTCGGTGAAGGCGGACAGCAGGGACGTCTGCTCGCGGCGCTTGAGGGCCTCCAGGAGCCCGTGCGCCTTGAGCGCGCCCTCCACCTCGTCCAGCGTCAGATCTCCGCGCGCGCCGTTGTACTGCTGTTCCAGGTTGCGCAGCAGGGCGAAGCGGTGCTCGCTCGCCTCCACCAGCGCCTCCAGCGCGTCCTTGCCGGCGGGGCGCAGCAGCTCCTGGTAGCCCGTCTTGGGGGCCTCCAGGCGGGTGAAGCGGCCGCGGGGCTTGGGCAGATCCCTCTTGAGGAAGCTGGGGGCCTCCTGCTCGTCGGCCTCGGGGGGAAGGGACTCGGCGGCCGGGCGCTTGCGCGGAGCGATGCGCGACTGCACCGTCTCCCCGGCGGAGGCGGGGGCCACCTCGGGCCGGGCGGGCACGGGCGCCGGCACCGGACGCGAGGGAGGGAGGGCGAACGAGGGGACCTCGGGGGTGGGAGGGGGCGCGGGGGGCCGCTTCTCCTCGTGCACCCGGGCCAACTCGCGCACCACGTCGTAGTAGCCGCAGCCTTGCCGCGTCGCGGCGAGCTCGGGGGCGGTGCCCTGGAGGACATCGATCACGGCGAAAGGCCCGAGGGGCGTGGCCCCGGGCTCGGCATCCGTCAAGGAACGGACGCGGAAGTCGTCCGACTCGGCCAGCAAGGCGAGCGCCTCACGGACCTCGGTGGGGGTTGCAGGCGAATGGGCTCGCCGGCAGTAGTCGGAGACGGCCACCGCCACGGGGGTGGGCACGTCATCGGGTTGCCGTTGTCTCTGCCAGGGACGGTTCATGAAAATCGCGGAAAAATGCTCGTTTACGAGGCCGGGTGCCTCTATCTTCGCTGGCGGACGGGTGTCAATGAATCCGGCGGACGCCAATCTAAACAGTCCGTGGATGTTGCAAGTCGGTACTACACCTGAGCAGAAGGGAGTGCATCCCGCACATACGGGTGCACACCTTGTGACCCATGAGGGCCGCGTGGTGGCTCGGGAGGCAGGCGAGCTTTGAACCGGAATATGGACGAGGTGCTTCAGCACTACATGGCGCAGCACGGGCTGAAAAGCACCCGTCAGCGCAGCCTCATCATCGACACCTTCTTCTCGGTGGGGGGGCACCTGTCCGTCGAGGAGTTGTGGAACAAGGTCCGAGAACAGGACATCAAGGTGTCCGTGGCCACGGTCTACCGGACGATGAAACTGCTCGGGGAGTGTGGGCTGGCCCATGCGCGCAACTTCGGCGACGGGCAGACGCGCTACGAGGCGGCCGCGGGACGTCACCACCACGATCATCTCATCTGCACCCACTGCGGCACCATCGTCGAGTTCGAGGATGATCGCATCGAGCAGATGCAGGACGGCGTGGCGCGCAAGCACGGCTTCACGGTGACGTCGCACAAGATGGAGCTGTACGGGCTGTGCCGGAACTGCCAGCGCGGCGGCAAGGCCAAGAGCGAGGCATGAGGCGCATGGGCCGGGCCTTGGGAGTCGCCCTGGTGCTCGCCCTGGCCGGCTGTCACCACGCCCCCCAGGAGCCGCTGCCCGGACAGGCGGCTACTTCCCCCTACCTGCGCGCGCTGTGGCTGCCCGCGGTGGGGCCGGCGCCCTGGAACTGGCGCACCCTGCCGGGGAAGGTGGTCCTGGTGTCCTTCTTCGCCTCGTGGAGCTTCCCCTCCCTGGCCCAGTTGCCCACGTTGCAGGCGCTCCAGAAGGAGCACGGCGCCCAGGGCTTCCAGGTGGTGCTGGTGGGGTTGGATCTCGACGGGGCCCTCACCCTGGCGCCCTTCGCCGAGCAGTACGCGCTCGAGTTCCCGGTGCTGGTGTCCGACACGGCCCTGCAGCAGGGCCAGAGCGCCTTCGGGCTCATCCCCGCGCTGCCCGCCACCTTCCTCCTGGACAGGCAGGGGCAGGTGGCCGGCGCCTGGCAGGGGATGGCCGGCCATGGGGCCCTGTCCGAGGCGGTCCAGGCGCTGCTGAAGCGCTGAGGCCCCGGGACTTCACTCCACCGGCTCGCCCGTCTTCTGGGTGTACCAGCCCTGGGGATTCATCAGATGGAGCGAGGCCGTGGCGCCCACCTCCACGCCCACGGGCAGGACGCCGAGCTTCACCAACATCAGCGCGCTCGGCACGCCGCCCGTGCTCGACACCCGGCCCCGCACGTCGAGTCCCTGGCCCCGGGCGCGCAGCGCTTCCACCTTCGCGCCCGCCTCGCCGAGCGAGAGCGTGCCGGACAACTCCAGGTCCTTCGCCTCGAGCAGGGGAGACAGGAGGCGGGGCAGCACGCCCTGGTGGGTGAGCAGGGCGATGAACGGAACGGCGTTGGAGAAGCGCCCCGTGAAGCGGCCCTGGAAGGAGGGTGGGGACAGGGTGAGCGTGGCCTCGGGGAAGGCGAGGGTGCCGTCCCAGCCGCGCGCGTCGTCCCCGCCGGTGCGCACGGTGACCTCCTCGAGCCGCAACTGACTGCCGTCGAGCACCACCGCGTCGCGCTGGAAGGCCAGCTTGTAGGCATCCACGTCCAGCAGGACACGTCCGCCCAGGGTCGCGCCTCCCCAGTGGGCCCGGAGCCCCTCGGTGCTCAGCGACACGTGGGCCTCGCCTCGTCCCTTCTCGGGGCTGGCATGCGAGGTGGCCTCCAGCAGCGCCCGCCCGGACTCCACCTGGAACGACGGGCCGATCCATCCGTTGAGCAGCCTCAACTCCACGGGCTCGCTGCGCGCCGCCTGCACCTGGAGGTGCACGTCCGGCAGGGCCGAGCCCAGGCGCGGAGGCCGGGCGCTCATCAGCAGGGCCACCTCGGGGATGCCCACCGCCGGGCCCTGTCCTCCCTCCAGCCGCGCGGGCCCCAGGGTGAGCTTGAAGCCCAGCCGCTGCTCGCCGTCCTCCCGCGTGTAGATGTCCGAGGCGAAGCGCCACGGGGCCTTCAACACCAGGGGCCCCACCGGCAACTGGAGCGGCGCGCCCGCTCCTTTCAGCGAGGTGCCCGCCGCCACCCGGCCCTCCTTCACGTGCAGGTCCACCTCCACCCGGCCCGCGCCTCCGCTCATGTGCAGATCGGCCAGTCGCGGCACCAGCCGCCGGAACGCGCTCGCCGACGGCACCCGGGCGGTGAGCTGGAGCCGTCCCTCGGTCAGGCCGGTGATGATGTCGAGCCCCTCGGGCTCCTGGCGCCGCACCTCGAGTGTGGCGCCCGCCGTGCCCCCCTCCACGTGCGCCACCGTGTCCTGATCGATGGACAGCTCGCCGGGCCCGAGCGACACCCGGGCATCCTCCATGAGGATGCGCTCGCCGGGTTGGAGATCCAGGTTGCCCGACACCTCCGTGATGCCGGTGAGCCGGGCGCCGTTCCACGCGAACTCGTGCACTCCGTGCACCCGCACGTCCTTCAGGTGGATGCGCCAGGGATCCTTCTCGCGCGGGGGTGGAGGTGGGGGCGGCTCGCCCTTCTTCGGGGTGACGGTGTGGATGTGGGCGCGCAGTCCCCGGACGTCGACGGACACCGTCTCGAAGCGCCGCAGGAGCAGCCCGGTGAGCGACACGTCCACCCAGACCCGATCGATGTCGAGCCGCCAGGCGGCGTTGTTGGGTTCCTCGCGGCGCAGGGAGAAGTCACGCAGGTGGACGCGCCCGGGCACGAAGGACCAGGCCTGGCGCCAGCGCAGCTCGGTGCGGGGGATGAGGCGGTTGAGCAGTCCGGCCAGCCCACCCGTGGCGAGCAGGGCGTTGACGAGCACCTGGAAGAGCAGCAGCGCGCCCACGAGGACGAGGAGCACGCGGCGCCACCGGACCTTCTGGCGGGGGAGGGACACGGGGAGCAAGGTCGGCATCTGGCGCGTGAACGGGAAGCGTCATGCTGGCAGGACGGGGGAGCACAAGCCCGCCGCATGTGCGCGGAGTGTCCTCGGGGAGAAAGAGCGCGGGGCGCGCTACAGCCCTGGAGCGGATTTCTTGCCGGAGGGGTCGCCACTGGTACCTTCCGCGCACTCATGACGGTGCGGCGAAAGCTCCTGGCGGTGGCGGCGTGCGTGGCCGCGCTCCTGACCGTGGTCTCGGCGGCGGATGCGAAGGGTTTTCGCCGCTACCTGAGCCTGCGCCAGGACGTGGAGGCCATCCACCAGCGCAACCAGGCCATCACCGCGCAGAACGAGGCCCTTCGGCGCGAGATCAACGCGCTGCGCACCGATCCCTCCGCCCTCGAGCGCGCCGCGCGCGAGGAGCTGGGCTACATCAAACCTGGCGAGATCGTCTTTCACCTGGAGTAACACCATGACCTCGCACCCGGCACTCTCCGCTGTCCTCAAGTTGCCGCGCCTGGCGGTGCGGGCCGTGCCCATCGGGGCGGTGCTGGCCACGTTCGTCCACCTGGCGCGCGGGGGCTTCCGGAGCCTGTACTCCCTGGGCTGGGACGAGGCCGGGCTCGTGCTCTTCCTGCTGGCCGGACTCGGGGTCATCGGCTGGCGGCGCTTCACCCGCGACGCCGTGGGCGCGCCGCTCTTCCTCCAGGACGACCTGGAGCTGGGCGCGGTGTTCCTCGCCTCGGCCTACATCGTGGTGGCCATCGCCGGCGGCGAGCTCTTCCCGCTCGTCTATCTGCTCATGGCGTGCCTCGTCGCCTTCCTGCCGCACCGCGCCAGCCTCGCGCTGGTGGCCGTGGCGCTCGCGTTCGACGCGCTGCTCACCCTGGGCGGCCCCGCGCGCGGTGGCCTGTCCTCCTTCCTCACCCACACGCTCTTCCTGTCGCTCTTCGCCGTCCTCAACCACCTGGTGCTCGCCGCGCGCATCGCCGCCGCGCGCCGCGCCGAGAACGCCGCGGTGGACAAGCGCATCAAGGAAGTGGAGGAGCGCGCCCGCACCTTCCGCCTCGTCAGCTCCGGCGCCCACGACAACCCTCCCGACGAGAAGGATCAGGAGAAGTGGCTGGTCGCCTCGGTGAAGGAGATCGAGGGCGCGGTGGGCGCGGCGCTGGAGATCGCCGAGACGGCGCTCAAGACGAACACCTGCGCCGCCTTCCTGCTCACCTCGGACGACAAGGGTCTCAAGCTCTACGACTGCCGCAGCGCGAGCGATCACGTGCAGCGCGAGCGCTTCACCGCGGGCGAGGGCATGCTGGGCGGGGTGCTCAAGCGCCGGGCGCCGGTGCGGATGCACTCGGCGCACGGGCTCAAGGGCATCACCTGGTACGACGGGAGCGCGCCCACGCTGGGCGCGGTGCTGGCCGTGCCCATCATCGAGGGCGGAGGGCTGGTGCGCGGCGTGCTCGTGGCGGATCGCCTCTCGCACAACCCGTTCTCGGATGACGACGAGAAGCTCTTCACCACCATCGCCGCCGAGGTGCTGCGCTCCATCGAGGTGGAGCGGGTGATGTCGTACATCCGCAAGACGCGCGACGAGAAGGACAGGTTCTTCCGCGCCATCGAGGAGCTCAACCGCGCGGGCAGCCCCGAGCAGGTGTTCCTCGCGGTGCTGGAGAGCGCGCGGCAGCTCGCGGGGCTGGACTTCAGCGCCGTCACCATCGTGAGCGAGGTGGAGGGCAAGCGCGTGCACAAGGTTGCGCGGATGCTCGGCGTGAGCGCGGCGGGCAAGGCGCTCGAGGGCCGCATCTTCCCGGACAACAACGGCCTGGTCGCCAACGTGGTGCGCTACGGCGCGCCGCTGCCCGGACGGGACTTGAAGGCCATGGACCGCCAGGTCATCTTCGACGAGGAGAGCCAGATTCGAGGGCTCGCGGCGCTGAAGATCTTCCCGCTCACGGCGGGAGACCGGATCCTCGGCACGCTGGTGGCGGGCTCGCGGCGCAAGACGGCGTTGGACCATGACGTGCTGCGGATGTTGGAGGTCATCGCCATCCAGGCGGCGCAGGCGGTGCTGCGCGCCCAGCTCTACGAGCAGATGGAGCGCATGGCGACGACGGACGGCATGACGGGCCTGTACAACAATCGCACCTTCCAGGCGAAGGCGGACGAGATGCTGGCGCACTCGCGGCGCTACGGGCGCAAGTGCTCGCTGGTGCTCACGGACGTGGACCACTTCAAGAGCGTCAACGACACGTACGGCCACCTCACGGGAGACCAGGTGCTCAAGGGCGTGGCGCGCATCCTCAAGCAGCAGGCACGCGACACGGACATCGTGGCGCGCTACGGCGGCGAGGAGTTCGCCATCCTCATGCCGGAGACGGACGCCAAGGGCGCCAAGGTCATCGCCGAGCGCATCCGCGAGGCCATCAAGGCCGAGGTGTTCCAGACGGAGATGGGCCCGCTGAAGGTGACGTTGTCGTTGGGCATCGCGACGGCGCCGGACCACGGCGTGGACAAGCTGGTGCTGGTGGAGCAGGCGGACCAGTGCCTGTACTACGCCAAGCGCCACGGCCGGAACCAGTCCGTCACCGTGGCCGAGGCCCAGGGCGGCCGCAAGCTCCAGGCCGCCGAGGGGTAGGGCGGGGCGATTCACGGGGAGTGAGGGTTGAGGTATCCTCGGGGATACCCATGCTGACGTCCCTGAAAGTCATTGGCTTTCGCAACATCACCTCCCTGTCGATGCAGGGACTGTCTCGCGTCAATCTGCTGGTGGGAGAGAACAGCGCGGGCAAGACCTCGGTCCTGGAGGCCATCGAGATCCTGCTTCTCGCGCGGACCATGCCACATATCCTCGCGAGCGGTCCGATTCGCCGGGGAGAGGGGATTGCTCCGCTCGTGTCAGACGAGGGCGGCGGGGAGGCGGCGGTTGATCTCCGGCATCTCTTTCATGGTCACGAAGTCTCTTCGGACAGCCACTTCGAACTCAAAGGGGAGTCTTCGCGAGGCGCTCTTTCCGTGGCCTGCATGGTCGAGCCCGCCAGCACACGCGACGGTCATGTCCCCGTCTCGGGAGTCGACGCGAATCGTTCGGGCCTGGACCTCGTGCTTCTCATGGAGCCAGGTGCGGTCGATTGCCGATTGTCGATCGAGTTTCCATTGAGCCGATCAACCATTGATGTGCTGATGGAGAACAGACGCATCGCGATCGACTCGCTCCGTCGTACCTCGCGGCGAGGTAGCGTGGAGGAGCAACTCCGAGCATTCTCCCTCCAATTCGTCGAGGCGGGGGCTCCACAGTTGGAGTCCCTTGGCGCCCTCTGGGAAGGGATCGTCCTGACACCGGAAGAGAACAATCTCACCGGCGTGCTGCGAATCATCCACCCCGACGTCGAGCGGCTTGCCTGGCTCTCACGGCCGCGCCATGAGCCGGGCGGAATCTTCGTGAAGCTCGCTCATTCGGAGCAAAGAGTCCCGATCGGCAGCCTGGGGGCGGGCAGCAAGCGATTGCTGGTGCTGGCGATGAACCTCGTCAAGTCGGCGGGCGGCTATGTCCTGCTCGATGAGATCGACACGGGACTGCACTACTCGGTCATGGTGAAGATGTGGGAGTTCGTGATCGAGACCGCTCGACGGTTGAACATCCAGGTCTTCGCCACCACGCACAGCCTGGATTGCATCCAGGCCCTCGCGGGCCTCTACGCGAGAGATTCAGGACTGCGTGGGGACATCACGCTCCATCGCATCGAGAAGGGGACGTCGGCCGCCATCCGGTACTCCGCCAACGAGATCCTCAATGCCATCCGGCGTCCGGTGGAGGTGCTCTGATGCCACCTCTTCCAGGAAATGGCCCATGGGGTTGATGGAGTGGGGTGCTCGAGACCGTGCGCCGGTGCGGCGGCACTCAGCGCACGGGCTCGAGGGCACCTATTGGGCCAGCAGCTTGTCCGGCGTGATGGGCAAATCCCTCACCCGGATGCCCACCGCGTCGTAAACGGCGTTGGCGATCGCGGCGGAGACCCCGGTGGCGCCAATCTCACCCAGGCCCTTGGCGCCCAGGGGACTCACCTTGTCGTCGAACTCGTCCACGAAGATGACGTCGAGCGCCGAGGGGATGTCCGCGTTCACCGGAATGGCCACTCCCGACAGGTTCTTCGACAGCCACCGGCCGAGCTTCGGCTCGTGCTCGCTCTGCTCCATGGCCGCCATGCCCCAGCCCCAGATCATCCCGCCGATGATCTGCGAGCGCGCCGTGCGCGGATTGATGATGCGGCCCACGCTGTAGGCTCCCACCATCCGCCGCAGGCGCAGCAGCCCGAGCTCCGGATCCACCGCCACCTCGACGAACACCGCGCCGAACGTCCGCATCGCGTAGGGCGTGCCCAGGCCGCTCATGTTCGCGGCCTCTCCATTCGGCGCGAACTTTCCCTCGGCGGACAGCTCGCTCAGCCCCGCCCGCCGCAGCACCTCGCCGAGCGGCCTCCCCGCGCCTCCTCCCTTGCGGCGCACCATTCCGTCCCGGATCTCGAGTTCCTCCGGACGCACGTCGGCGGCGCGCGCCACCTGCTCGCGGATCTTCGTCGCCGCGTCGAGAATCGCCGAGCCCGTGCAGACGATCGTCGAGGAGCCATAGGTGGGCCCCGTGGTGGGCAGTCGCGAGTCGCCCGCCGTGAAGGTCACCGCTTCCACCGGGATGCCCAGGGACTCGGAGACAATCTGGGGAAGCGCGGTCAGGCCGCCGGTGCCGATGTCCGCGCTGGAGCCTTCCAGCAGCGCCGTGCCATCCGCCCGGAGTCGGAGGCGGACCGTCGAGCCGAAGCGGAACGCCCCCATCGTGCAGTCCGCCATGCCACAGCCGAGCAGCCAATCTCCCTCGCGGGTTCCTCCCTTGGCGCGCGTGCGCCAACCGAAGCGCCGCGCCCCCTCGTCATAGGCCTCGCGCAGCTTCTTCGACGACCAGGGCTTGCCATCCGCCGGATCGTTCTCCGCGTAGTTGAGCAGCCGGAAGTCGAGCGGATCGATGCCCACCTGGCGCGACAGCTCGTCCACCGCGCAGCCCATGGCGAAGGAGCCCGGACCCTCGACGGGAGCGCGCATCGGGCTGGGGATGTTGACGTGGCCCCGCCGCACCCGCTGGGACGTGCGCAGGGTAGGAGTCGCGTAGAGCGACCGGCCCGCCTCGGTGGCGTACTCGACGTAGTCGTCGGACACGCTCGTCTGGTTGATGACGTCCTGCCCGATGCCCGTCAGTCGCCCCTCGGACGTCGCCCCGAGCGTGACCGTTTGTTCCACCCGCGGCTGATAGGAAACGTTGGCGTACATCTGCGCGCGCGTCAGCACGAGCTTCACCGGCCGCCCGGCCACCTTCGCCGCCGCCGCCGCCAGGAACTCGTGCGGCCAGGTGTAGGCCTTGCAGCCAAAGCCACCCCCGGTATGGGGGCAGATGACCCGGACCTGCTCGGGCTTCAGGCCGAAGGCCTCCGCGAGCGTGCCCTGCGTGCCGGCGATGTGCTGCACGGAATCGAAGACCGTGAGCTGATCCCCGTCCCACCGCGCGAGCGTGGCGCAGGGCTCCATGGGGTTGTGGTGGCGGCTGGGCTGGGTGTAGCGCGCCTCGTGCCGCAGCGCCGCGGTGGCGAGCCCCGCGTCGAGGTCCCCCTTGGCGAAGTGAGCGGGGCCCAGGACATAGCCGCTCTCCCGAGGCTCCACCGGCTCCCCGGCGCCCTGCGGAATGAATGCGCCCGGCGCGTAGCCGACGCGCACCAGTCGCGCGCCATGCTCGGCCGCCTGCAACGTCTCGGCGAGCACCAGGGCCACGGGTTGCCCCTCGTGCCGGATTTCATCCTCCTGGAGGGGCATGAAGACACTCGCGGCGGGTGGCGCGGAGGCGGCCTTCAGCCGGGGCATGTCCCGAGCGGTGAGGACCCGGACGACGCCTGGGTGGGCGAGCGCCTCGGCCGAGTCGATCGACGTGACGCGTCCCGCGGGAATGGGCGCCGTCACATAGACGGCGTGCAGCGCGTCGGGGAGCGGCTGATCGGCCGCGTAGCGCGCCCTGCCGGTGACCTTGTCCGCTCCATCCAATCGGGTGAGAGGCTTTCCCATGCTCATGACGCACCTCGTGCCGCATCACGCACTGCCCGGGCCGCCGCGTTGCGGGCCAGGGGAATCTTGAATCCGTTGTGTTCGAGCGCGCGCGCCCCGGTGAATCCGAGCGCGAGCGCCGCCTGGGCCTCCTTGCTGTCGGGCCGGGTGCCCACCAGCGCCTGTTCCGCCTCCACCAATCGCCAGGGCTTCATCGCCACCGAGCCGAGCGCCACGCGGGCCGAGCGGATGACGCCATTCTCCAGGGTGAGGGCCGCCGCCGCGGAGACGAGCGCGTACTCGTAGGACTCGCGCTCGCGGACCTTGACGTAGGCGGAGTGGGGCGCGGGAGCCGCCAGCTCCACGGCGACGATCAACTCACCCGGCTCGAGCACGTGGTGCTTCTCGGGCGCCTGTCCGGGCAGCACGTGGAACTCACCTATCGGAATGCGACGGCCGCCCGTGGCGCGCTCGGTGACGACGACAGCGTCCAGGGCGGCGAGGGCCACCGCGGGATCCGACGGCTGGGTGGCCACGCAGGCATCGGTCCACCCGAAGATCGCGTGCCGCTCGTTGGAGCCGTGGCGCGCGGCGCATCCGCTGCCGGCGACGCGCTTGTTGCAGGGGAGGGTCTCCTCGGCCCGGAAATAGGGACAGCGGGTGCGCTGGAGCAGGTTGCCGCCGATCGTCGCCAGGTTGCGAATCTGCGGAGAGGCCGCCTTGAGGATGGCCTGGGAGAGCACCGGGTAGTCCCGCACCACGGCCTCGTGTTCACCGATGTCGGAGAGCCGGGCGAGCGCGCCCAGGCGCAGTCCTCCCCCGGTAGTGCGCTCGATGCGCTCCAGGCCCTCGATGCGGCCGATGTCGACGAGCGCCGCCGGGGTGACGATCCCCAGGCGCATCCAGTTGAGCAGCTCGGTGCCTCCGGCGAGGAACGAGGACTCGGGTTTCGACGCGGCCTCGAGGGCCTGCCGCGGGGACGTGGCGCGGGAGTAGTCGAAGGGTCGCATCAGGGCACCTCGGCCTTCTTGGCCGCCGCCCGGACGGCGTCGACGATCTGGGGATAGCAGGCGCAGCGGCACAGGTTGCCGCTCATCCACTCACGGATCTCCGCCTCGCTGCGCGTATGTCCCTCGGCGATGCAGGCCGTCGCGCTCATCACCTGGCCCGGCGTGCAGAAGCCACACTGGAGGCCGTCATGATCGATGAAGGCCCGCTGCACGGCGGAGAGCTGTCCGTCCCGAGCGAGTCCCTCGATGGTCGTCACCTCGCGCCCGTCCGCCTGCACGGCCAGCATGAGACAGCCATTCACCCGGCGGCCATCCAGATGGACCGTGCACGCGCCGCACTCGCCCTGGTTGCAGCCCTTCTTCGTTCCGCTCAGGTGCAGTTGCTCGCGAAGCAGATCCAGCAGCGTGGTCCGGACATCGACGGTCACGCTCCGGCGCTCACCATTCAGGACGAGAGTAATGTCTCGCGTCCACTTCGAGATGCTGGGATCGGGGGGACTCACGCACGCTCTCCTTGATGAACACGTCCGGGGCAACATGCGCAGAGGGGCCCTGCTGACGAAGCTTCGAAAGCAACGCGAGGGCGGCCTGGGATAGGGTTTGGACGTGACTTCGAGCGAACAGGGCCGTGTGCCCCTGGCGGTGACGACGAGCGGCAAGCCCCAAGAGGGCCTGATCCTCCAGGCCCGCGAGGCCGCTCGGAGCTGGGGCCTGCCATTTATTCCCCGGCGCAAGAAGGCGCCGCTCGGCCCGCTGCTCGCGACTGCGGCCGACGCCCTGCTCGTCTTCGAGCGCGAGGGCGAGGTGTCCCTCTGGGATTCGGAGAACTCCTTCAGCTTCAACCCGGGCATGGCGCACCTGCGCCGGTTGCGCTGGCTCGAGGGCGATCGCGGTGACGCCCTGGCGCGCGTGGCCGAATTGCGCCCGGGGGATCACGTGCTCGACTGCACATTGGGGCTCGGCCAGGACGCGCTCGTGGCGGCGGTGGTGGTGGGCCAGCAGGGGAGGGTGGTGGCGCTGGAGAAGAGCCTCGCGCTGTACGCAGTGGTCTCCGAGGGCCTGAAGATCTACGACGCCGGCCCCGAGTCCTGCCGCGTGGAGCCGGTGCACACCGACGCGCACGCGTACCTGCGCACGCTGCCCTCGGGCTCATTCGATGTCGTCTTCTTCGATCCGATGTTCGAGAAGCCCAAGAAGTCCCAGCCGGCCTTCGAGATGCTCCGGCGCTTCGCCGAGCATGCCCCCCTGACGCCCGAAGCGCTGGAGGAGGCGCGGCGCGTGGCGCGGCGGTGGGTGGTGGTGAAGGGCGCCAAACACTCGGAGGACCTGCGCAAGCTGGGGCTCGAGGCCGAGCCCGGCTCGCGCTACACCTCGGTCATCTGGGGCCGCGTTCCCGCGCTGTCCTCTGCGCGGGAGTGAGCGTCAGTTGTCACCTGGAGGAACGCCCTCGCCGCCCTCGGGGGACAGCTTCGCGCTCCACGCGCCCGCCTGCTCGTGGGGCATCAGGTTCCTCAGCGAGCGGTAGTACTGCAGCGGCGAGTCGTAGAGGAAGTTGGACACCCGGCTCGTGTACAGACACGCGTAGCGCTCCACCTGCTCGCCGAAGCGGCTGTTCTCGCTGCCCTCCTTGAAGAGCAGCCCCCAGTACGGGTTGAAGCCTTCCTCCACCTCGCGCTCGAGCGCGTCGGCGATCTCCGTGGCCTCGCGCAGGGCCCGGCGCAGCGTGTCCAGCGCCACCTTGGCCTCGCGCCGCTGCTCCTCCAGCTTCGCCTGGGCCTCGGCCGTGAGCTCCCCGCGCTCCAGCGTGCGATCCAACTGGTTGAGCAGGTTCTTGTGGTCGCCCACCTCTTCTTCCAGCCGCGCGCGCGTGCGCTCCACCTCGGCCAGCCGCTCGATGCGCTCGCGCTGGCCATACGTGTAGGTGATCTCGTCCTCGATCTCCTGGACGATCATGCACGTGCGCCACAGCGAGGTCTTCTTGGACTTGAGGATGTCGCCGTAGATGTGGTCGCCCACGTAGAGGATGCGTTCGCCCGCGCGGCGCGTGTACTGCTCGAACTGCACCAGGTTGCCGCCCTGGTACACCTTGCCGCGCTCCAGGCCCGAGGCCTCGCCCACCACGCGCGCCTCCTCACCGGGCCCGGCCACCTCCAGCTCCAGGAAGGGCCGCTGCTCGGCGAAGAAGGCCGGCTTGGAGGCGAGCGTCACCACGTAGTCGAAGTAGTTGCGCCAGTTCGGGTACTCCGCGAGCTGCCCGTCCAAGAGGTAGCGCATCACCACGTCCGTGTAGTCCCAGGCCGAGTTGGTCAAGAGGAACAACCGCTTGCCGCCCGAGCGCAGCTTGTGCAGCGCGGGACCCAGCTCGGGGTCCTGGAAGACGTAGCGCGACAAGTCCTTGCGCACCTCGCGCTTGAGCGAGTTGTCGCGGTGCACCGAGTCGATGGCCTCGCGGATGTCGTCGTACAGCCGGCCATAGTCCACGCGCTGGCCGAGCGACTCGAGCAGCTCGATGATGCCCGCGAACAGCCAGGCCTCTGGCAGGGCGAAGAGCGTGTCGATCCACGCGAAGCGCGGCTCCCTCAGCCGCACGCGCTGGTTGCGGTAGAGCGCGCGCCACACCTCGCGATCCAACGGCCGCAGCCCGTGCCAGGCCCGCCCCACGTAGCCGAAGCGGTCCATCTTCAGCAGGTTGCCGTTCTCCTTGTCCACGGCCAGCCCGCGCATCACGAAGTGGTGGTCGTACTGCAGGCGGCCGATGACGGAAGGGTAGCCCCGCTCGCTGATGAGCCGCGCGAGCGTCATGTCATAGGCGAGCTCTTCCAGCCGGCGCATGTGGTAGATGGCCAGCGTGTAGTCCATGTCGAAGCCGACCAGCTCGATGCCCGACATGCGCAGGTTGCGGTTGACGAAGATGTCGCGCGCGCGCGGGCCCTCGTGCGGCCCGTGTCGCGGGACACTCAGCAGGCGGTGGAGTTCGGCGTCGGCGAGCAGGGCCTGGGCGCGGTGCTCGGCTTGCTCGGCATGGGCCTGACTGCGCGAGGAGCGGAAGCTGCCGTGCAGCGGATCCGAGGTCGTCGGACTGCCGGGGATGGGGCCAGTCGGAGAGAGTTTGGAAGGCAAGGGACAGACAGACATACCACGCGGCCCGGGGGGTCAACCACCAACCCCGGGGTCCGTGTCCCGTCCCTCACTGGATGCTGCAGGTGGGATCCACCGGCTGCTGCGTGCAGTCCACCATGCGCGGCTTGCCCGTGAGGCCGTCCACCTGGAGCACGTGATCGAGCTTGCCGCTCTGGCTCTGGGTGATCCTCAGGACCGTCTGGGGCGGCTGTCCCGTCGCCTGGCAGGTGGGGCTGCCCGGGGCCTGGTAGCGGGGCGCTCCGCCCCGGCCCAGCCAGCACAGGCCGTTGAGGGCCGATACGTCCAGGGTGGCGGGGATGGCGATGCCCTCTCCCTGCGCCACGCACTCGCAGCCGCCCTTGCCACAGGCATTGGTCAGACAGGCCGTGGCGGGGCAGGCGTCGCCCCAGCGGTGGGCCGTGTCGCACGGCAGCTGCTCCCAGCGCAGCACGGTGGAGCCCATGACGTTGGTGGCCACGGACAGGCGCACCGGATACTGGCTCGTGCGCGCGTACGTCCGGGCCTGGTTGGCCAGGGAGGAGATCTCCCGGAGCGCGTTGCGCTCGCTCTGCCGGCGCTTGACGATGTCCATGTTCATCACGGCCATCGAGGCGAACACGCCCGCGATCGCCACCGTCACCAGAATCTCCAAGGTGGTGAGTCCCGCGCGAGCACGTCTCGTCTTCATTGCAGCACTCCCGCCAAGGCGAAGTTGCGCGGCATGATCTCCAGGGTGGAGGAGCGCCGCTTGTAGCCATCCTGCGGATGCTTGTCCGCGTCGGGGATGTACGCGCCGGTGCCGTCCTTGCGGATGAGCGACGAGTCCAGGCGCGCCGTGCGGGTGATGACCTGCACCTGCACCATGCGCACGCGGCTCATCAACGCGTCGCGCGCGGTGGGCGAGTTGATCGGATCCGCCACCCACGCCCCGCCGGGCACCAGGTCTTTACACGTCGCGTCCGTGCACTGCTCCAGATGCGGGCGCTCGGGCGTGGTTTCCGGGAACCACAGCACGGGCGACTTGGGCTGCTTGAGGTCCTCCATCACGCCCAGGCGCAGCCGGATCATCTCGACGTCGCGCGACAGGGTCACCCACTGGGGGGCCGTCCCGGGATTGACGACCGAGGAGATGTCCCTGCGCTCCAACACGGGCGTGCCGGTCTTCCAATTGACCCGGAAGGCCGAGCCGCGCATGAGGAGGATGAAGCCGCCGGAGCGGTCCGCGCCCCAGTAATCCAGCGTGCCATCATTGGGACGCTCGCCGGCGGCCAGGCTCATGCAGGGGTTGTTGACGGAGGGCTGGCTGCCGGTGAGGCCCGGGCTGACCACGATGCGCGCGTAGGGGGCCGACGCATCCTGGTTCACCGCCGTCACCCGCATGACGCACGCGATGCGCGTCTCGGGTTTGACGACCATGACCAGCCGGTTCATGAGGCCCACGGGCACCGTGCTCGCGCACAGCTCGTTGCCCGAGCGGTACAGGTCCGAGGCGTTGGCCGCGTGGGTGCACAGCGTCAGGGGCACCATGCCAATGGGATTGGCGCCGTTCATGGCCTCGGAGTCCCAGCTCCACACCTGGAGCACGTCCGAGATGCGATCGGCGTAGGAGCCCGTGGGGGGCGCGAAGTTGGTGTCCGCGGGGAAGGCCCCCGTTCCGTCGAAGCGCTCCGCGGGGCTGACGTTGATGGCGTAGCGCACGTCGTCGGCCAGGGAGGTCTGCTGCTTGCCGAACACCATGCGCGCGCTGCCCACGCCCATGCCCGCGCGTTGCAACTCCACCACGAGCATCTCGCGCACGGCGCGCAGGGTGTTCTGCGCCTCCATGAGCGATTCCTCGAACGTGCCGCGCCGCTGCAGCTCCGCGGCGCTCCACAGTGCCGCGGCGAGCACGATGAGCGACAGGGAGCTGGCCACCACGAGCTCCAGCAGCGTGAAGCCCCGGAGGGCAGGGGAGGGGACGCGCCGCTTCATGGCCCCACCCGCGTCTGCAGCGCCACGGCGTGGTAGTCGTCGCGGCTCAGCTCGTCCTGCCAGCTCACCGTCACGCGCACATTGAGCGTGTTCTTCATGACCAAGGTCGCATCCGTCCCCGGGGCCTGGCGGCCCAAGGCGGGAATCCCTTTTTCATTGCCCTCGAAGGGGGGATCCACGTCGATCGTCACCTGGTAGGGACGCGCCACTTCCTGGCTCGCTCCGGGGGGAGGCGGCGTCTCGGAGGGGATGCCGCTGGCGTTCCAGTACAGGGTGACGGGGGGATCGGAATCCATCAGCATGATGTCCGAGCAGGGGTTGGCCTCACCGGCCTTGCACCCCATGCGGGTGACGCGCTCCAGCCACCACTCGGCGATGGTGTAGGCCTGGGCCTGGGCGAGGTTGCGCCGGTTGAGCCGCACGATGGACACCACGGTGCTGGCGACCACGCCGATGCCCAGGATGAGCACCGCCGCGGTCATCAGCGTCTCCAGCAACGTGATGCCACGCCGGCGCCGCGAGGGACGCCTCATGCTCGCCGTCCTCCTCACGGCTTCACGACACCCGAGGGATCCGCGTCCCACATGTGAACGCGCACCTGACCCGCGCCGGAGCCAGTGGGCTCGTTGTTCCACTTCTTCGGGTCTCCACGCACCAGCACCTTGCCGTCCGCGGTCAGCATGATCATGTGCCCATCATGCATCACCGGGGTGGCCAGGCTGTGGCCACCCAGCTCGGTGCCGGTCGCCTGCTTGTCCGGCTCCGGCTTCGCGGCGTTGATGCTGTAGAACATGCCGCTCTCGGTCCCGCTGAGCGAGCAGGCATTGGCCGCCTTGCCCACCGCGGTGCTGGTGTTGACGAGTTCGTTGCCATTGGCGTCCCGGGCGAGCGCGATGCCGCCCCACACCAGCTGACCCGCGCCCAGCTGCTTGATCCACAGCGGAACGGCACTGCCGCAGGTGGTGCCCGTGGGGTTGCGGTCCTCGAAGGCGAGCACGTAGCCGTGGGGCGCGGGCTTGAGGAGGTCCGCGGGCTCGTCGGAGATGTCCGGGTTGTTGGCGGTGCCCACGAACAGGCGCACGCCCTTGCCCGAGGTCTCGCGGTACAGCGTCACGGCCATGGTCGAGTAGACGCCCTGGTACTTCGCCTCGTTCTGGTACTCGGTCTTCGAGCTGTTCTTCAGCTCCGTCTGGACGTCCGCGATCTTGCACACCTGGAGCACCCGGCCGAAGCCGCCCGCGGTGTCCACCTTGTTGGTGGCGATGCGGTAGATCTTGCCCTGCGTCGTGGCGGCGTAGATGAGCTCGGCGGTGCCGTCATCGTTGGCGTCCACCGCCATGGGCTCACCCGAGATGCCCTCGTTGAGGGCCAGGGGCACCACGCCCGCGGCCTTGGTGGCCGGCAGCGCGCCCGGCACCTGCACCGGCATGCCCGTCTTCACGTCCAGCAGGAAGAGCGAGCCGGCGGTGTTGGGGTTGGGGACGTAGTCGGTGCCCACCAGCGCCACCCAGCGCTGGCCGCCCTTGGGGCCGAAGTCCATGCGCGCCACGGTGGGGGCATGGCGCGAGCCGCGCGTGTCCGGCAGCAGCGTGCTCGTGTTGCCCAGGTCGTCGAAGGCGTCCTCCACGGTGAGCTTGCCGGTCTGTCCACCGAAGTCGATCTTGTCCTTGGCCATGTCGAACTCCCACATGGGCTGGGGGAAGGACTTGCTGGTGGGATCGGTGATGTCGAGCGCGAACACCACGCTGTGCGAGGGGCCGGTGGGGGCCACGAGCACCGTCTTGGCGCCCTCGGTGGAGCCCACCGTGTCCTTCGGGCCGATCGTCCACGCCTTGTCGGACACGGCGTTGGCGGAGAAGCCCTTGGTGGGATCGTAGGCGCCAAAGCCCAGGTCCACGTCCGCCACCGTCGGGGACGCGTCCACGGAGGAGCGCTTGCCATTGCCCTGACGCAGGTAGGTCTCCACGTAGTAGGGCAGCAGCTTGCGCGGCATGTAGGCGAACTTCTCCACGGCCTCGCCGTACTCGCGGGGGTAGGGCTTGGGATCGCTGGGGTTGGCGGGGCACTTCTGCGACGACTTCACCTTGAAGTAGCCATTGGCCTCGGTGGTGGGGGTGCAGCTGTCATTGCCCATCCGCAACACGCCGGCCTCCACGCCATACAGGAAGCCCTGGGTGGAGCCCACGTAGGCCATGGTGGAGCGCTCGCTCACGCGCAGATCCTTCATGAAGTTGTTCACGTAGGCGTTCTGTTCCTGGCCCTTGACGAGCGTCACCCAGGAGGGCATCGCGGAGGCGCCGATGATGGCCGCGGTGGACAGCTGCACGCCGCCCATGGCCCAGGTGCGCTTGGTGTCCTGGTTGCCGCCGGTGCGCTTCTCCCAGCCATACAGCCAGTTGCGCAGCAGCGCGCGGTCCGCGTCGTCGGGAGGGCCTCCGCTGGCATCCAGGTCGCACACCCAGTCGCCGCCGTTGTTCGTTCCGCAGTTGTTGCTGGAGAAGGCCTCGCCGCCGTCGGTGTCGGTCAGCACGCTCTTGAGCTCGGTGCGCTCACCCTGCGAATTCATGGTGATGAGCTTGCGCCAGTTGATCGGATCCGGCGTGCTCGGGGAGCGCAGATCGCTCGCGAGCTTGTTGCCGCTGTCCCACTGCACGCCGTTCACGGTCAGGGTGCTGGTGGGCAGCTCCGGATGGAAGAGCTTGCGCAGGTAGAGGTGGCCGCGCTCCGACAGGTCCGGTCGGCCATCCACCACGCGCACGGAGGGCTGCTGGGTGCCGGGCTCGAACCACTTGCGGCCGGGCGTCTCGAAGGTGCCGTAGAGGACGGTGTTGGCCACCGCGGACACGGCCGCGCGGCCGTAGTCTCCCGCCTTCACCGCCTTGTAGAAGACGTTGATGTTCTTGATGGTCGGCTGGCACTGGTCGTACTTGCTCTCCATGACGGCCTGCCAGCACAGCTGCGAGCCGGTGAGGCTGCGCTCGAGGAAGTCGCGCAGCGTCACCGTCTGATCGCGCTTGCCGTTGGCGGGCGGGGAGTCGAGCGGCACGTCCACCCAGGTGGGGTTGGGGTTGACCGTCATGACCGGGTTGGTCGAGGCGCAGTTGGACGTGCAGACCTTGCAGTCGAGCGCGACCTGGTAGCGGATGCGCGGCTGCTCCCCCGCGGGGCGCGAGCTGCAGAACGCCGCGTCGGTGCTGCTCGAGGCGTAGTAGGAGTCGTCCTGGGCCCGGAACGTCACCTCGGTGATGGTGAAGTCCTGGGCGATGTCCGGGGTGAGATCGCCCGACACCACGCCCGAGCGCACCCGGCCACCGTTGGACTTGTGGATCATGAAGCTCACGTCGTTGAAGTCGCGGTCACCGCCACCGGGCAGGTCCTCGAAGCCGAGCACCCAGCGGTACTTGTCGGTGGAGGGCGCGCCCACCAGCACGTGGGGCATCAAGTCCTTGCCACTCGTGTCCGCCTTCACGAACGCGCGCTCGTGCGGCATGATCAGCTTGTTGTAGGCCGGCACGTTCTTGAGGCGATCCAGCGTCGCCTGGTCCAGCCAGCCCGACAGCCCCAGCTCGCACTTTTTCTGATCGGTGGTGTAGGCGCAGCCGATGTCCAGCTCGGCCACGGACTTGAAGCTCTGGCCGTCCACCTGCTTGGTGGTGGAGGGCTGGGGGTTCTGATCCAGGTTGAGGAACGTCTTGGAGAAATAGACGTAGGTGGGCGTCTTCAGGTACAGCGCGCAGACGTTGCTGTTGGCCTTGAAGCTCAGGCAGGGGTAGACCTTGGCGCTGCCGGTGCTCACCGGACCGTGCCCGGCCGAGCCCCACGACACGGCGAAGAAGACGAGCTCCCGGTCGCCCTGGATCTCCCCCAGGTTCACCGTGCGATCGTTCTCCTGCTCGAGCGTGTTGTCCGGCGCGGGGGACAGGGGCCGGCCATCGGCGTCATAGGCGGAGACGTTGTAGTCGGGAATGCCGTTGGAGGTGGCGGTGACGTCCGCCACCGGACCCAGGTTGCCACCGGTGTTCTTGTCGCCGTCGTCGTCGGAGTGCAGGAAGACCAGGTGGCCGATGCCCCCGTTCTTGTTCTTCGCGTCACGGGGCTCGAGCAGGTTGGGCACGCTGCGGTAGAGGCCCCGGTCGCTGAACTGATCGGCGCTGTCCGCGTTGCCATCCACGCCCAGCAGGCCGGCCTTGATTTTGGGACGCGTGACGTTGGCGGCCACGGGCTGCCCGCTCGCGATCTCGAACGAGGCCGTGAAGTGGGCGCCGCAATCCTTCGAGGCCAGCTCCGGCACGTAGAGCTTGGTGGTAATCGGTTTCCCGGCCGCGTTGATGTACGTGTAGTCGAACTTGTTGCCGCAGCGCCGCCCCGAGCTGTCCAGGGAGGTGGCGTCGGTCATCTGGAACAGCGCTTCGTGGAAGTCCGCGATGCCGTTGCCGTCCTTGTCGGCGAGCGTGTCATCCGAGCTGTCGGCCAGGTTGGCGCCTTGGTTGATGAAGCCGCGGTCGACCAGGTCCTTGTAATAGAAGTAGCCGAGCGCCGTGGAGTTGCCGGCCTCCTCGTACAGGTAGCTGACGCGCACCTGCTGGGAGAAGGGGAAGTAGATGCGCTCGGGGTTGAGCACCTCGAGGTTGGTGTCCAGGCGCAGCGCCGGCGGGTTGTCCTTGGTGAGCGAGATGGAGCTCAGGTCCTTGAAGTCCAGGGCCTTGAAGTCCGGCTGCCGGTCCTGTTCGGTGGCGTCGTGACAGAGTTCGAGCGACCCCGGACTCGATTGGGCCCAGGACGAAGAGGCGCACAGCAGTCCCAGAAGCAGGGTAGGGCGTGAGGCGTGCATGCGTGTATCTCCTGGAGGCCGTCAGGGCGCGGGAGCGGAAGGGGCGGGGGATTGGGCTCCGCGCAGGAAGGACAACAAATCATCGACGTCCTTGGGCTGCAGTTGCCGCGGATCGCACAGCGTCTTGGGATTCACCGCCCAGGGATCCTTCACCCACTGGCGCAGCTCACTGCTCTTGTGCGAGGCCAGCCACGTGGCCAGATTGTCCGTGGCCTTGGCCCCCGGAGCGTCATTCCGGGCGGGCTGGGCCACGTGGCAGTGGCCACACGCGCTGGTGAAGACCTTCTTGCCATGGCTGGCATCTCCTGCTTTGGCAGGCAGTGCCATCAGGAGGACGAGGAGCGGGAAGGAGCGATTCATCACGGGCCTCCAGAGGGGAACCACGGGGAACTTCAGAGCTTCGTGCCTTGGGACAGATCGATGTTGTCCTTCGGCGTCGGAATCGAACTGGCGCTGCTGACCGGGCCGCAGACCTTCTGGGCGCCGCCACCACAGCCGCCATTGATCGGAGCCACCGGGTCGGCGAACACGAGCGCGCGCACCACCGAGCGCGCCAGCACCACTTCTCCCGTGCCCCGCACCTCGCCCACCGACACCACCCACACCGCGTGGTTGTTGTCGATGCGCGGATCATTCGCCACGAACGCGCCCTCGTCCTCGTCGTCGTGCACGAAGACCCGGAAGGAGACGTTGCGCTGCTCGGGGAAGGACAAATAGGGCTTGTTGTTGACGGCGCGCAGTTCCTTGCCGGCCGCGCTGAAGGTGGGATCCACCGCCCCGATCGTCCCGCCCGTCGAGGGCAGCAACGTATAGGGGGTGTAGGGGAGGACCTCGTACCAGCTGCGCCCGGTGCCCGGAAAGTTCGCCTCGTCCACCTCGCCCCGGGTGTTGAACCCCGGTTTGGAGGCCATGAGCGTGCCCAGCTTGAACATCACGTCCGTGAAGTTGGAGGCCTTGTCCTGGTAGGCGGAGGTCGCGTCACCGGACGAGCTGTGCTTGGACATCAGCAGCGTGAGCACCTCGCGCCCCTCGGCCAGTCCCGCCTCCGCCGCGAAGAACGCCTCGCGCGAGTGCCGCTCGCGCCCCTGCAGCTCGCTCTCCTGGCTCACCACGCGCAGGCTCACCAGCGTCGCCGCCGTCACCACCGAGATCACCGCGAGCGCGATGAGCAACGTCATGCCGCGTTGCGAGCGTCGGCCTGCGCGCACCTTTTTCATCTGGGGGCCTCTCCGGCAGTGGGGGGGGCGAGGGCCTCGGAAGGTGACGGGGGGCACACTCCGAGTTCCGCATTTCACACGCAAATACCAGCTCTTCCCATCCTCCCATCTCTTTACAGTCTGTCAAGAAGTGACTGTTCAGGATCGACCGGAAGTACGGCCGGGGAGGCGGAGAGGGGGAGCCGGGCAGGCGCGCGCGAGGCCGGAAAATCCGCCTTCCGCCCGGTTCAAGGAGCAAAGCATGGGGAGGCCCCGGAATGACAGCGGCCAGGCGGGGGGACGCTGCGTCCTTGCTTGCCGGTGGATGAGCCGGCGTGGCACGCTCGTGGCCCCCCGACGACCCCGCTCGCGTGAAAGGAAGGGATGAGCAGCGCCTACCGGTTGACTGGACGCATCGAGGCCGGCGAGCTCGCCGAGCTGTATGACGCCGTCCAGGAGCCCGACGGGTCCGGGGTGGTCATCAAGCTCTTCCACCCGAAGACGTCGGATCCGCGCTACGCCACCACGCTCGCCGCGACGTACAGCGTGCTCAACCCGCTGCGCTCCGAGGGCATCGTCCACGTGCTGGACATGGGCTTCGTGAAGAACCGGCTCGTCGTGGTGCGCGAGGCGGTGGACGGCTCCAACCTGGGCGTCGCGCTGCAGCGGCTCAACACCAAGGAAGTCCTCCTCCCGCCGGCCGTCGCGCTCAACCTCGTCATCCAGTTGCTCGAGTCCGTGGAGCGCGCCCACGCGGAGGGCATCGTCCATGGCGCCCTCACCCCGGGCAACGTGCTGCTGTCGCGCTCGGGCGTGCCCCACGTGTGCGACTTCGGGGCGCTCCACGCGCTCTTGGCGGTGCCGGAGCTCAAGCGCGCCTTCGTGGGCCGTGGCCGCAGCGCCTACCGGGCGCCGGAAGTGGGGCGCGGGGGCGAGCCCGACGTGCTCTCGGATGTCTACTCCATCGGCGCCATCGCCTACGAGCTGCTCACCCTGCGCGAGGCTGTCGTTCCCGAGGGGGGCATCAGCACCCGGCGCGCCGGACTGCCTCCGCCCAGCCGCCTGGATCGGCGCGTCCACGCGCGGTTGGATCCCCTCATCCTGCGCGCCCTGGAGCCCACGCCCACGCGGCGCTTCCGCTCCTGCGCCGAGTTCGCCACCGCGCTGCGCGGCTTCCTGGCCAACCAGGGCGGGCTGCCCGGCGTCGAGGAGCAGCGCCGCTTCATGACGGAGCTGCTGCCCAACCAGGTGTCCTTCGGCGCCTCCGGCCCGGTGCCCTTCACCGAGCGCTTCACCCTCACGCCCATCTCCGGCGTGACCCTGGCCCAGGTGAGCGCGGACGCCCTGGACAAGTCCGTGGTGGCGCGCCCCTCCTTCAGCCCGGCGCTCAGTGAAGCGGACACCATGGATGCGCCGCCCGCCTTCGAGGAGTACTCGGGCTCGTTCGAGGGCGCTGCCCCCGCGCCGCCGGAGCCCGTCCTTCACGACCCCCGCGTCTCCGGGCACCCCACGCTCGATCGGACGGGCTCCGCGGATACCCACATCCGCGAGAGGGCGTTGCTCCATCCCTCGGAAGCCGAGCCCGCCGAGCACGAGGACGACGCGCCCTCGAGCGTGGGCAAGAGTCCCCTCGGGGTCCCGGGGGATGAGGCGCCCACCTGGGTGGCTCCTCCCGGCGCCGCGCCGGTCAGGTCCCGCCGCGCGGCCGTGGCCCAGGGCGCGTCCCGGGAGGGGACGCGCACGGGCAGGAATCCCCGCCTGCGCGTGGTGGAGGACTTCTCCCGGCCCGTGGCCCGGCCGGACACGGATGATCTGATCGACACCGCGCCGCTGCGCTCTCGCCCCGCGCCAGCGCGCGTCGCTCCGCCGCCCCCCGAGCCCGAGCCCGAGCCGGTGCCTCCCACGGCCACCGCCCCGGAGATGCCCTCGGTGATCGCGGAGCGCCAGCGCATGTTGACCGAGGAGCGCAACCTCCTGGAGGACGCGTGGAGCCGGAGGCGGATGCTGGCCGTGGCCAGCGCCATCGCGCTGGTGGGCCTGGCGTGCTTCGCCCTCGGGGTATGGAAGTTCTCCCAACCGCCCCCGGTGGACACGGATCCCAAGGTGGACGCGGTCAGCGGCGCCGTGCAGCAGTACCTCCAGGAGCCGCCGCCCGCCGTGGAGCCCGTCTCCCCGCCGTCCGCCGTCCCGCCTCCCGAGCCCGCCCCCGAGCCTCCCGCCGCCGCCAGCCTCGAGTCCGCCCCCGCGCCCTCCAAGGCCAACCTGGCGTGGATCACCCTCGAGGCCAACCGCCCGGCGCGCGCCTACATCGATGGTGTGCGCGTCAAGCGTCCGCTGCCCCTGGTGCACTATCCGCTCAAGCCGGGCACGCGCGAGGTCACCGTGGAGACGCTGCGCGCCCCGCGCCAGCGCGAGGTGTTCAAGCTGCGCCTGGAGCGCGGCGAGCACAAGAAGGTCGAGCAGGTTTTCCCCGCCCCCCGCCGTCGCTGAGACCATGGATCGCACCCGCGTCTTCATCGTCGAGGATCAACCGACCCTCTTGCGCAACCTCCTCAAGGTGCTCGGCACCTTCTCCGAGCTGGAGCTGGTGGGCAGTGCCCAGCAGGGCGAGGAGGCGGTGGAGGCGGTGGTGCGCACGCGTCCGGAGCTGGTGCTGTTGGACCTGGAGCTGCCGGACGTGCATGGCATCGAGGTCACCCGGCGGCTCAAGCGCCGCGCGCCCGAGGTGGAGGTGCTCATCCTCACCTCCTTCGAGGACGAGCAGAAGGTGTACGAGGCCATCCAGGCGGGCGCCTCGGGCTATCTCGTCAAGCGGGTGGGGCCGGAGAAGATCCGCTCGGCCATCCGCGAGGTGATGGAGGGAGGCACGGTGCTCGAGCCCCTCATCGCCAAACGCTTCTGGAACTACTTCCACTCGCTCCAGGCGCGGCCCCCCGAGCCCGAGCGGGAATCCAACCCCTGGGGCTTGACGCCCTCGGAATTCGAGGTGCTGCGCTACGTGGCCAAGGGCCTGTCCAACGCCGAGGTGGGCCGGGTGATGACGCTGGAGCGGCGCACGGTGCGCACGCACCTGTCCCATATCTACCGGAAGATGGGAGTGCACTCGCACGTGGAGGCGGTGGTGCTCGCCCTGCGCGCGGGGTTCGTGGAGCTGTGAGACCCTTCACCAGCTCACGGGCAGCACGTCGAAGCCGCGGAAGTTGAGGCTGTGGCACTTGAGGCGCGTGGGTCGCGTCTCGTCCAGGCGCAGCCCGGGCAGGTGCTCGAGCAGCAGGGTGATGCCGGTCTCCAGCTCGCGGCGCGCCAGGCCCGCGCCCATGCAGTGGTGCGTGCCGAAGCCGAAGGACAGGTGCCGGTGCTGGGTGTGATCCCGGGTGATGTCGAAGCGATCCGGCTCGGGGAAGGCCCGGGGGTCGCGGTTGGCGGCGGCCATGCCCAGGAACACCACGTCGCCCGCGTGGATGCGCCGGCCGCGCAGCTCCACGTCCGCCACGGCCACACGGAAGACGAAGGGCACCGCCGGGTGGAAGCGCACGCTCTCCTCCACCGCGGCGCGCACCCGCTCCGGCGCCTCGCGCAGCACCTGGAGCTGCTCGGGGTGGGTGAGCAGATCATGCACGCAGTTGCTCAGCTGGTCCGTCGTGGTGGTGTGGCCGGCGAACATCAGCAGGATGGCGTTGGCCACCAGCTCGCCCGCGGTCATGTGGCCCAGCTCCTCCGCCTGCACCATCATGCCGAGCGCGTCCGGGGTGGGGTGGGCACGGCGCTGCTCGATGAGGGGCAGGAAGTACGCCTTCATCTCCATCATGGCCTGGTTGGCCCGGCGCGCCGCGCCCAGCATGTTGGCCCCCGCCGCGGGCGCGGCGAACTCCGCCAGCGTGTCCGACCAGCGCCGGAAGCGTTCACGATCCTCCGCGGGCACCCCCAGTAGCTGCGCGAGCACGCGCGTGGGCAGCGGGTAGGAGATCTCCTGGGCGAGGTTCATCCAGCGCCGCTCGCGCACGCCCGCCAACAGCTCCGCCATGGTGTGGTGGATGCAGGCGCGCATCTCCTCCAGCTTCATGGGCGTGAAGCCCGCGCCCGCCTGCCGGCGCACCCGCGTGTGCTCCGGGCCCACGCGCATGACCATCTGGGCGCGCGTGGTCTCCATGAACTCGCGGATGGTGTCCGGCTCCAGGCCCTGGATTTGATACTCGAAGAACTTCCAGCGCTCGGCGCTCAGGCGCGGATCCCGGAAGCAGGCCAGCACATCCTCGTGGCGGGTGACGAACCAGGCCTGGAGCGGCTCGGACCAGTGCACCGGCTCGTGCTCGCGCAGCTCGTGGTAGAGCGGAATGGGATTGTTCAGGTTCTGCGGACTGACCGGGTTGCGGTCCATCCCCACCACGGCGACAGTGCTCTGCATGGGCGACTCCCTCGAGGCGCGCAGCCCGGTGGAGCCGTGTGCCCGCTGAGCACGGTCACGGCCGCGGACTGCGCGTGCCGGGAGCTGTCAGCAGAGGCTGTGCCAGCGTCTGTCCGAGCGCGGGGGCGCGCAGACGGACTGGAAAGATGCGAGCCGGCTCGCGCTGGCCCGCCGCGCACTTGAACCCGGGGGCAGGGCGGCCTTCAACCCGGCAACAGTTCTGCTGGAGTAGGAAGCACCCCGAGGGTCGGACCACACCCGCCCGCCCGGCGCGCGAGGGGCTAGCAGGTGGTGTCGCGCACCAGACGCAGGTGGGACTTCTTGCCGCGCGGGGACGAGGTGGCGGAGCGTGCGCGTGCCGAGCGGCCCGGCGACGGGGGCGGGGCGTACTCCGGGGTGCTCCGCTCCGGCACGAACGGGTCCGCCGGTCCGCGCAGTCCCGAGCGCAGGAAGACCAGGAAGAGCACCGGCAGCAGCAGGGACACGAGCACCAGGGGCAGGAAGGAGCTGGTGAAGAGCTGATCGAGCGCGGGCGCGGGATCCGGCATGACGAGCAGGGCGGTGAGCAGCAGCCACCACAGGCCGCACCCCAGCAGGCCCAGGCCGCCCACCCACAGCTTCACCCGCGACCAGAACGTGCGCTGATCGGGAAAAGCGAGCAGCGTGCCCGCGTCCGGCTCGCGCCGCAGGGGCCTGGCCTCCTGGGAGCGTGCCAGCCGCCAGGTGCCTTCCGCCGCCCACGCGCTCCGGCCCGAGGGGGCCGCGTCGCGGTGGCGCCAGCGCATCACCAGCGCCGACGACAGCAGCACGTAGGCCCCGAACACCGCGGGTCCCATCCCGAACGCGTCCCCGGCGCCATGCAGCAGCGCCGCGCAGCCGAGGCCCGACAACAAACGCCCGAGGACAGGAGAGGAGGGAAACACCAGCATTCCCCAACGGTAGCAGAGATGCCGACCTTCTCCAGTTCACCGCCCCGTGGGGTGAGAGGATGGTGGGCGTTCGCGTGGAGCTTTCCGCTGGGAGTGAAGCGGGTTCGACCCCGCTCCTCTTCCCTCCGTGTGCCGCTCAGGGGAGGGGGCTCACGATGGGGTCGGGCATCACCCAGAGCGCGGCGGGATCGGTATAGGCCTGGTCGAAGGCGTAGAGGATGCCCGACCAGCGATCCCAGAAGACGGACCAGCTGTACTCGGTGGGCGGCGAGGTGAGCAGGTTGCCGTCGCGATCCGGCTGGCTGTAGGCGTAGTCGGCATAGGTCCACTCCTGGGTGCCGAAGTCCGTCTTGAGCAGGGGCGTGAGGGCCTGCAGCAGGGCGGGGCGGGACACCTCTCCCAGCAGGACTTGCGCCGGGGCGAAGACGGGCTGCGCCATGTCGTGCTGCTCGCGCCAGGCCACGTAGTTGTTGCCCACGGCGATGAGCGCGTCGCGCCAGGCGGGCGTGGACGCGTGGCGGGCCTCCTCGTAGAGCGCGAAGGCCGCCACGAGCAGGCTCTTCCAGCTCATCGCCGGCAGCACTTCCTCCAGCCGGTAGGGCCGGGGCGTGTCGTTCGCGTGGGCGACGGCGTACGTGTAGGCGAGCCGCGCCTCGGACTCCACGGCCCCCGCGAGCTGGAACTCCGCCAGCACGCGCTCCGACGTCACCTCGCCCGTGAGGCCCCGGCGCCAGTCCAGGAACAGCCGCGCCGAGCCGCCAATGTCCGTGAAGATGGCCAGGTTGCCCTCGTGGAGCACCCGCTCGAGGGTGTTGGCGAGGGCCTCCGCCTTGTCGAGCGGATGGACACCCGGGGCGCTCCAGTAGAGCGCGGCGAGGCGCGAGGAGGTGGCGAGTAGCGTGCGGGGATCCGCCAGCGCCGCGCCGTTGAGGGACGTGGTGAGCGAGGCGACGGACGTGGCCGCGTCGATGCTCAGCCCCTGGAGGACGAGCTCCAGGGAGAGCTGCTCCAGGGTGGCCAGCACGGTGCCCGTGACGCCCGCGCGGGTGAGCGACTGCAGGACGGAGAACGCGGGCTCGCCCCGGGCGGTGGTGATGATCTTCCGCGCGAGCGCGGCGGAGAGCATGCCCTGGCCTCCCGTGCGCGAGGCATGGGGCGCGAAGGCGAACCAGTGGGGCCGCACGAGGCTGCTGCCGCCGGGCTGGAGCGTGGGATCCAACAGCCCGCCCAGCTCATAGGCGATCTCGATGTAGCCCAGGGTGATGCGGCGGTTGTCGTCGAGCGGGGTGGGCGCGGCGTCGGCGTGGGCGCGCGGCGGCAGGACCAGGGAGGCCAGCACCAGGGCGGCGGGGGCCCAGGTGGACACGGTACGGCGAAGTGGGGGGTTCATGGGGATGCGCTCCAGGTGGGCGGGCGGGGTGGGGTGGCGCGCAAGATACGCATCGCCTCCCACCCGCCAAGCCGTCCCCTTCTCGGATCGTGAAAAAACTTGGAGAATCAAATATCAATTTGGAGTGCAAACATTCTTGGGAGGAATTGCGGCGCGCGCGCGTCCTCCGGCGGTGGATGGTCTGTCTGGTATTGGGGGACGTCGAGGAGTCGTGTACCTTGTCACGGCGTATTTCCTGCCGAAGGTCGAACGTGCCCCTCCCGACGCCGTCCCTCCCTGCTCCTTCCGCGCCGCTTCTCCAGACACCTCACACGCCGCCTGGCGCCGCCGTGCGCGCGCCGGAGCCGTCCCCCGCGCCCGTGGCCCCGGCGCCCCTGCCCGTCGCCACGGCCACGGCGCGTCTGGCTTTCGAGCTGTTGATGACCCTGGATCTCGACCGCGATGGGCGGCTCACGCAGCGCGACGCCGGACTGGCGCGCGAGGCGGGGCTGCGCTTCGCGGTGGACCTGGAGCTGGGCCCGGGCGTGCGGCTGGAGCTGGCCGGCGCGGAGCGGCTGGCGCACGCCGCGGACGTGCTCGCCGAGGTGGTGTTCGAGGGCCGGGGGGATGAGCCCGGACTGCCCCTGGAGCGCCTGCTGGAGTCGCGCACCACGGCGATGCGCAAGTTGCTGGACCGGGGCTGGGAGGGGCTCGTGCGCCGCTCGGACCGGGCGGTGGACTTGAAGAAGGCCCTCGCGGTGATGCCCGTGAAGGATCCCCAGGGCCGCGCGCGCGTGTACGTGCCCGCGCGCGACCGCCAGGCGCTCAAGAAGCTGCGCGCCGAGGCCCGCCGCGTGGGCGGCCTGGAGACGGTGCCGCTGCACAAGCCCCGCGGCGCCGAGGACTGGCGCACCCTCATGCGCGAGCCGGGCATGCTCTACCTGCCCAATCCCTACATCGTCCCGGGCGGCCGCTTCGTGCAGATGTTCGGCTGGGACAGCTACTTCAATGCCCGGGGCGCCCTGTCCTCCGGCCACCTCGAGCTCGCCCGGGGCATGCTCGAGAACCAGCTCTACGAGATCGAGCACTACGGGAAGATTCCCAACTCCAACCTCAGCTACCACCTGTCGCGCACCCAGCCGCCGCTCATGCCCCGGCTGGCGCTGGAGGTGAACGCGGTGCGCGCGGACCGGCGGCTGCTCAAGCGCGTGGCCCGCCTGGCCGAGCAGGAGTGGGAGGAGGTCTTCCGCACCGGTGCCCGCGCCACGCCTGGCGGCCTGTCGCGCTACCAGGACGACGCCGAGGGGCCCGACGCCGAGGACCTGTCCGCCTTCTACGACGGCGCGCGGCCGGATGACGCCGAGTTCCACCGCCATGACCGGGCCATCCGCGAGAGCGGCTGGGACATGTGCCACCGCTTCGCCACCGCCACCCACCACCACGAGCCGGTGTGCCTCAACTCGCTCCTGTTCCAGTACGAGATGGACCTGGCGGCGGTGTGGCGGCTTGTCGAGGGCGAGGACAGCACGCGCGCGGCCCGCTTCACCAAGGCGGCCCGGGCCCGGGCGCGCACCATGCGCGCGCGTTTCTGGGACGCCGAGCGGGGCCTCTTCTTCGACCATGACTTCGTGGCCGGACGGCGCTCCACCTACGAGAGCCTCGCCACCTTCTATCCGCTGTGGACGGGCTGGGCCTCGCGCGAGGAGGCCGCCAGCGTGGCCGCCGCGCTCCCGCGCTTCCTGCACGACGGTGGATTGACCTCGAGCACCCGCGCCTCGCGCGAGGCCGCCGGGGGCGAGGACTTGCAGTGGGACTGGCCCTTTGGCTGGGCGCCCCACCAGGTCATCGCCGTGGAGGGCCTGCGCCGCTACGGCTTCCACGCCGAGGCCGACGCGGTGGCCTACCGCTGGCTGTCCATGGTGTTGGACATCGCCGGGGGCCACAACGGCCTCGTCAAGGAGAAGTACGACGTGGTGCGCTGCTCGGCCGAGGTCCCCGTCGAGTACGGCAACCAGGGCGCGGACCGCGGCGCGCTGCTCGCGCCCCGGAGCGAGCGCACCCTGGGCTTCGCCTGGACGAATGCCTCGGTGCTCCTGCTGCTCGGCGGCCTGTCTCCCGGGCTGCGCGAGGCGCTCGACGCCGGCATCCCCGCCGATCGGGTGCTCGGCCCTCGGGAGCTGGTGGGCTCCGGAGGCCCCCGCAGCAAGCGCGTCGCCTGAGCCCCACCCACGTTGGGGAAAATCAGCGGTCGGATTGAACCCTGGTGGGTAGAGGTTGACCCATCCGTTGTTCTAGAGGATGGTCGAGCCCGCGAACGGACACGAGCGGGTGATCGGACGGATGGAACGGCCCGGGAATCCCGGCACTTCGAGTGAAGAAGAGCCGGTGGAGACACAGCGGGAGGGGGCGCCCACGGCGGAGCAATCGCTGCGGGCGAGCAACCTGCTGTTGCACGCGCTCACCGAGGTGCAGACGGAGTTCATCCAGGGCCACGACACGCACCAGCTCTTCGACAAGCTGTTGACGGTGCTGCTCAAGCTCACACACAGCGAGTACGGCTTCATCGGCGAGGTGCTGTTCACGCCCGAGGGCACGCCCTTCCTGCGCACGCGCGCCGTCACCCACGTGGAGTGGACGGACACGCTGCGCGAGTTCTACCGCCGCGAGCTGTCCACGGGGCTGGAGTTCCCCCACCTGCAGAAGCTCTTCGGCGCCGTCATGGTGAGTGGCCGGCCGGTGCTGGACAACGCGCCGTGCCGGGAGGAGTTCGGCACGCGGCTCGAGGGCCATCCGCCGCTGAGCAGCTTTTTGGGGCTGCCCTTCCACTCGCCCACGGAGATGGTGGGCATGGTGGGGCTGGCCAACCGGCCGGGGGGCTTCGACACCGGGGTCATCAACTTCCTGCGGCCCGTGCTGGCCACGTGCTGCGCCATCCTCCAGGGCCTGCGCAACGAGCAGCGGCGCCGGCGGGCCGAGGACGCGCAACGGCGCTCGGCGGAGAGCTTCCGCCTGCTCATCGAGCGCTCGCCGGACGCCATCTTCATCCACCGCCGCGGCACGCTGCTGTTCGCCAACTCGGCGGCGGTGCGGCTGTTGGGGTACATGAGCGGCGAGCAGTTGCGGGGCCGCGAGCTCGAGACGTTCGTGCTGTCCGGCGGCGAGGCGATGCTGCGCGAGTCCCCCGGGAGCAGTGGGCTGCTCGAGGTGCACTTCCGCCACCGCCAGGGCCACGAGGTGGTGGGCGAGGTGGTGACGTTGTCGCTCGTGTTCGACGGGCGGCCCGCGGAGGTGTGCATCGCGCGGGACATGACGGAGCGCCGCCAGGTGCAGCAGAAGCTGCGCGCCACCGAGCGCATGGTGTCGCTGGGCACGCTGGCGGCGGGCGTGGCGCATGAAATCAACAATCCCTTGTCCTATCTGCTGAGCAACCTGCACTTCGTGGAGGACGAGCTGTCGGCCATGGCCGAGGCGGGCGAGCCGCTGGGGAGCGCGCGGGGAGGGGAGTTGCGCGAGGCGCTCAAGGAGGCGCTGTCGGGCAGCCATCGGGTGCGCGACATCGTGAGGGACTTGAAGACGTTCTCGCGCGACACCGAGGATCAACGCGGCTGGGTGGACGTGCGGGGCGTGCTCGACTCGTGCGTGAACATCGCCTGGAGCGAGATCCGCCACCGGGCGCGGCTGGAGAAGGACTACGGCGAGGTGCCACCGGTGGAGGCCAACGAGTCCCGGCTGGCGCAGATCTTCCTCAACCTGCTCGTCAACGCGGCGCAGGCGATTCCGCACGGGGATCTGCGGGCGAATGAGATCCGCATCTCCACGTACCACGAGGGCGAGGAGGTGGTGGTGTCGGTGAAGGACACGGGGGCGGGCATCTCCGAGGAGAACCTCCGCCGGCTGTTCGAGCCGTTCTTCACGACCAAGCCGGTGGGCGTGGGCACGGGGCTGGGATTGTCCATCTGCCATGGCATCGTCACGGGCATGGGCGGACGCATCACCGTGGACAGCACGCTGGGTCAGGGCACCACGTTCCGGGTGTTCCTGCCCATCAAGCGCCCCGCGGGCGTGTCCGCGTAGCGGGACGGGTCTTCTTCATTGTCGGCCGCGAAACTTGATCGCGGGTGGTGCTCTCGCTACTCCAGAGCACCTGTATGGATTCAGGTCTCATCAAGCGCACCCTGCGCCTTCTCCACGATGTGGAGCGGCATGCCATCACTTCGGAGCAACACGAGGCGCTCGAGAACTCAAGGATCGCGCTTTATTTCATCCTGGAGCGGAACGAGGCAGGGGAGTTCGAGGAGTACCTCAAGAACTTCAATACGGGCCCTTTGACTCCGGTTCTCTCCTTCCCGACGAAGGAAGAGGCCGACGCCTGGCTTGAAGCCCACCCCGCACCACCTCACGGAGCGTACATTGGAGTAGGGAAGTTGCTCTATCACCTCGCATACGTGCGCGAACTCAAGCACCGGAAGTTGCTCCCTCTCCCTACTCAGGAGGAGTGGGCACGGATGGCGGAGGAGCCCGAGGAAGAAGAGGCAGAGGAGGACTCCAATCATCCCCGTAAGCCTCCGGTCCAGCCCAGGGTGTCGGCCACCGAGGAGCGTGGCACGGTGGCCGCGTGATGGACGGCGCGTCGACAAGCCTATCGCTGCTGAGCCTGCTGCTGGGCCCACGAGTCGGGGAGGAGGTCCGCGAGGCGGGAGGCGGGGAAGCGGGTGTCGCCGAGCTTGGGCAGCACGTCGCGGAAGTAGGCCCACGGGTCCATGCCCAGCCGGTGGCAGCTGAGCACGAGGGAGTAGACGCTGGCGGCCCGGTGGCCGGCCGCGTCGCTGCCCAGGAAGAGCCAGTTCTTGCGTCCGAGGACAATGAGCTTGATGAGGCGCTCCACCTCCCCGTTGTCCACCGGCAGGCGTCCGTCCTGGAGGAAGCGGCCCAGGGCGACGGAGCGGTGGCGCGCGTAGGCAATGGCCTTGCCCAGAGGCGTCTTGGCGGGCACGTGCGGGGCCCACTGCTCCAGCAAGCCGAAGAGCTCCTCGTAGACGGGCAGGCTGTGCGACAGGCGCAGGCCGAGGCGCGCCTCGGGGGAGAGCCCCGCCTCCTGGGCCTGCCGCTCCACGGCGTACACCTTCTGCACGAGCGTCAGCACCACGCCGCCGCGGGCCTCTCCAGCCACATAGGCGCGCTCGAAGCCGCGCCGGGCATGCATCCAACAGCCCACTTCTATCCGCGGGGAGGTGGGGCCGAAGAGGGCCTCGTAGCCCTTGTAGCCGTCCACCACCAGGTAGCCCCGGAAGTCGGCCAGCACCCCTTGGGGGCCCGTGCCACTCCAGTCGGGGGTGTACTCCACGAAGACGTTGCCGCCCTGGCCCACGTACGGCCAGAGGTGTCCGCGTTTAATGCCGCGGGCGTCGTCCCTGTCCAGCACGCGCACCCCGGTGTCGTCGGTGTGCAGCAAGCAGTCCGCCAGCGTGCGCTGCTTGAGCAGCGCCACCACGGGCGGCAGCAAGTCACTGGCCCCCGCCACCCAGTCTCCCAGGGTGGAGGCGGGCAGCCTCACTCCGTGGCGTTTGTCGAAAATGGCCTGCTGGCGGTGCAGGGGCAGCCCGTCGCGGTACTTGCCCACCAGCAGTTGCGCCAGCAGCCCCGGGCCGGGCAGCGCTCCCGGCAATGGCGCCTCACCGGCGGGCGCGGCGACCACCCCCTCCTTGCAGCGCTGGCACGCCAGCTTCGGGCGTTTCTCCACCCGCACGTAGAAGCGCGCCGGCTCCAACTCCAGCCGTTGGCTCACCTCCTCACCCATGGGCGTCCTCTGCTCGCCGCAACCCGGGCAGAGGCACTCCTCGGCCGCTGGCGGCACCAGCACCTCTCTCCTCTCCAGGTGCGCGGGCAGGGCCTGGGCGCCGCGCGAGGGCGGGCGCTTGGGCGGCTTCTTCGGCGCGTCGGCCGGCGGGGCCGCTGGGGCGGCGGCTGCCTGTGCGCCGTCAGCGGTGGCGGGCACGGCCTCGGGCACGGCGGACTGCTGCTGGGTGAGCAATGACAGCAGGAGTTGGAGTGGGTTGGCGGGCGTCTTCTCACTGCGCCGCCCGTACAGCTGCCGCAGCGCCTCCTGGAGTCGTACCGTCGTGCAACTGTGCTCCTCGCGCAGCCGGTCCAACAGGCCCAACAACATCTCAATGGCCTGCTCGCCGCGGCCCTCCGTCAGCAGTTGCAGCATGTAGGCGCGCACCGCCTCCAAGTCCTTCCCCTCGAAGGCGGGCGGCTGGGCTTGTTGCTCCTGGCCCCTCTCTTCTTCGACGGTGACGGCAGAAGTCATGCGCGCCTTGCCTATGCACGAAGTCAGGCCGGGCGCGCAAGCGCGGACTCAGTGCACCTCGCCTCGCCGTACCGCGCTGCTCGCCTCCACCAGCGACAGCAACTCCGCGAGCTGCCGCGCTTCCAGGTGCACCGCCGCCTGGCCCTCCACGGGTGCCGGCACCCGGAAGCGCCCCGCTTCCAGTCTCTTGCTGACGGTGCAGTACCCGTTGGCGTCCCAGAAGAGAATGCGCACCAAGTCCCTTCTCCTGGAGAAGAAGACGAACAGGTGTCCCGACTTCGGCTGCTGCCCCAGGCCACCCTGCACCAGCGCACTCAGCCCGTCGGCCTGCTTGCGCATGTCGCACGGCTGCGTCGCCACCCAGATTCTCACCCCCTCCGGTAGCTTCAGCACCCCTGCACCTCCTTCACCGCTCGCAGCACCCGCGCCACCAGCCCCTGGCTGGCCCCCGCCTCCACTCTCACTCGCACCCCGCCCACTTCCACCAGTACCGCCTCTCCCTGCACCAGCCCCGCCTCGCCGGGCCTGGCAGGCGCCACCTCCACGGGCACGAAGGACATGGCCGTCCGTGCGCCCTCCTTCCCTTCACGCCGCTTCGTCCAGAAGCGCAGCCTCTCGCGCGGCAACCCGTGCTTGCGCATGAAGGCCGACTGCGCGCCTCCTTCTGCTTCCCAGGCTCGCACCACCTGCGCTGCTACCTCCGCTGTCCACCTCGGCCGCCGCGCTGCTTCCAACCACGCCGGCTCCGTCTTCGTCGTCGCTGTGTTCGTCGTCATCGCGCCGCGCACTCTGCTGCCCCTCGAGCATCGGCACTACCTGGGCTGGACCGGAGGCTTACTCATCCCCCTCCAAAGCTCGGCACGGAGTTCCACCTCTTCGACCTCTTCAACGTGGTCTGCTTCCACCTCTACGAGATGGAGCAGCGGATGTCCTCACCCGAAGAAATCGAGGCTCTCAGAATCGCCAAGATCGCCTTCCATTTCGTGATGTGGACGGGGGAGGAGCATGGCTTCGAGGAGTACCTGGAGACCCTCCGCGCCTCCAGGACCTCTCCCCCCGCCCATTCCTTCTCGACCCGCGAGGAGGCGGAGTCCTGGCTGGCGAAGCAGTCCGAGCCTCCACCTCCAGCGGTGGTCTCCATCGGGAGCGACCTCTATTCCGTGGGGTACAATCGCAGACACCGGATGCGCTTGCTGCTGCGCATTCCCACGCCCCAGGAGCTGGACGCCAGACAGTGTTGAGGCACCGGAGGGTGGGGCGCTCGGCCGTTCCCTGTCTCCCAGAACAATGGCCTGGGGATTCCTCCGGACTCACCTTGAGCGCGGACCAGGTGGAGGGGAAACCATGCATCAGAAGAACCCGCCGCGCTCCGTCGCCCGGCTGCTCCTGCTCTCGCTTGTGGTGCTGGGGGTTGGCGCATGCGTGGAAGGCCCGACCACCACCGACGGCAGTCCCCATCTCAACACCGATGGGACGTCATGCCCGGTGGCCGCGGATATCGGCCTGCCCGCCTTGAGCGATGAGGAGATCGCCCAGGTGGTCCTCACCGTGAACATGGGCGAAATCCAACAGGGCGAGCTCGCGCGACAGCAGGCAACGAGCCCGGAGGTTCGTCGCTTCGCCGAGCAGATGGTCCAGGAGCACACGGCGGTCAACCAGGAACTCCAAACGCGCCTGCAAGCCCTGCGCATCACGCCCCGTGAGAACCCGCTCAGTCAGCAGCTCATGGCGGAGTCGAACCAGATCCTCGCGATCCTCCGCTCGAGTGCCGACACGGGGACATTCGATCTGGTCTACATGGACGTGCAGGTCTCCCTCCACGCGAAGACGCTGTTCCTGATGGACAGCGTGCTCCAGCCCCAGCTCCGGAATGCCGAGCTGCGCGACTTCGCCCTGGCGGCCCGAAGCACGGTGCAACGCCATCTCGACACCGCTGTCCCCCTCCAGAAGGACCTCTTCCCGAGCCCATGACGGGGGACCGACTCACGGACTCAACCCCGGATTAGAGTGGCCGCATGCTCTGGCTCCGGCTCCTGGGGGTGATCGTCTTCCTCGTCCCATTCGCGTGGACCTCGGAGGCGCGGGCGTGCAGTTGCGGGCGCGAGCCGGACGACCGGGTCGCCTTCCAGCAGGCACGCGCGCGGGCCTCCACCGTCTTCCGGGGGCGGGTCGAGGAGCTCCAGCGCGTGGGGGGTGAGGGGCGTCCGCTCGAGTACCGCGCCACCTTCGCCGTGACCGAGACCTTCAAGGGCAAGGCCCGCCCCCAGCGGCTCGTCACCACGAGCGTGTTCGGCACCGCGTGTGGCTACGACTTCGAGAAGGGCGTCGACTACCTCGTGTACGCCGAGGGCTCCGAGTCCAAGGGCCTGAGCACCCACAGCTGTTCGCGCACCCGCCCCGCGGACCGGGCCGCCGCCGAGCTCGACTTCCTGCGCGGCGGCGCCTCGCCCTTCCTCCAGCGCTCGAAGGTCAGCTGCACCCGGTGCGACCTGGAGGCCACGGCGCGCGTCCTGGTGTGTCCGGGCGCCGGGCCCTGTGCGCCCCTGCCCGAGGCCGAGGTGGCGGCGGCCCTGGCAGAGGCCCGCCCCTTCTGGACTCTCGTGAAGGCGCGGGCGTTCCCCCAAGGACCCGTGGTGTCGGGCGTGGCCCCGGGAGGACGGGCGTTCCAGCTCGAACTCCGACGGCCCTCCCAAGCGGACGAGGCCTGTGTGCACCGGGTGGTGCGGCGCTGGTGCGAGCGGCTCGTTCCGGGCTCGGAAACGGAGCCGGGCCTGAAGTGCGTCGGCCCGTCCGGAGAGGGGACCCTCTGCGATGAGCGGACCACGCGCCGTCCCCCGCGATGACGGTGCCTGGGCGGGGGCGTCACGGGGCCCGCTCCGGCGGGCTCAGGACAGCGAGACGGGCAGCCGCTGGGGCCCGCGCATCAGCACGCCCGTGCGCCACTTGAGCGACTGCGCCGGTGTGGCCAGGCGCAGCTTCGGAAACCGGTTCACCAGCGTCCGCAGGGCGATCTGCCCCTCGAGTCGCGCGAGCGGCGCTCCCAGGCAGTAGTGGATGCCCATCCCGAAGGACAGGTGCCGGTTGGGCTCGCGGCCCAGGTCGAGCGTGTCCGGATCCTTGAACTGACGCTCGTCGCGGTTGGCCGAGGCGATCGCCGCGAAGACGAGATGCCCTCGCGGAATCGTCACCCCGCCCACGGTGACGTCCTCCTTCGCGAAGCGCTCGGTGGAGACCTCCACCGGACTCGCGTAGCGCAGCAGCTCCTCGACCGCCGGCTCGATGAGGCCGGGCTCCTTCCTCAGCCGCTCCAACTGCTCGGGGTGTTGCAAGAGGGCGAGCGTGCCGCCGGAGATCAGGTTCACCGTGGTCTCGTGCCCGGCCACCAGCAGCAGGAAGATCATGCTGACCAGCTCGTCCGCGTTGAGTTTGTCTCCCGCCTCCTCCGCCTGGATGAGGGCCGAGAGCAGATCGTCTCCCAGCGACGAGCGCCGCCGCGCGATGAGCTGACGCAGGTAGCGGGTGAACATCACCACGCTCGGCACGGAGAGGATCACGTCCCACAGGTTCGTGTTCGAGATGAGCCGGTTGGACCAGTGCTGGAACTTCCGGTAGTCGCTCGGGGGCACCCCCAGCATCTCGGCGATGATGGTCACGGGGACGATCAGCGCGTACTCCGAGACGAGATCCATGGATCCCTTGCGCGCGGCCTCGTCCAGCAGCCGGTCCGACAGCGCCTGGACGCGCGAGCGCAGCTGCTCGATCAACCGCGGCGTGAAGGCCTTGTGCACGAGCGAGCGCAGCCGGGTGTGATCCGGCGGATCCTTGCTCAGCATGTTCTGGGAAACGGGCTCGAAGATCTTCAACAGCCAGGGCATCCGCGCCCTGCGCTCCGCGCCAGCGGCGCCGAAGACATCCTTGCTCAGGCTCGCGTGCTTCAAGACCTGGGAGACGTCCTCGTAGCGCGTCACCAGCCAGGTGGGTTCCTTCGTGAGGCTGGTGAAGTGGTAGACGGGCGCTTCCTGGCGCAGGCGCGCGTAGAACGGAAACGGGTTGGCCTTGAAGTTCTGCGAACTGAAATCAGGCGGCGAGAGGGGTTGCATGACAGGGTCCTCTTTCGGGAGTGCCTACATGAACGCGACGACCCCGAGGAACATCGCATAACTGGCGGCCAACAGCCCGCCCTCCAGGCGGCTGACGTGGCGCGCCCCCCGCATGACGAGCACGGCCGCGAGGGAAAAACCCAGGAGCGCTCCGAGCTCCATCCGCAGCTCGCCCAGCGACGCCTCGATGGGCCGCGTGAGCGCCGCGCATCCCAGGATCAACAGGATGTTGAAGATGTTGGAGCCGACGACGTTGCCGATGGCGATGGCGGAGTGGCCGCGAAGTGCCGCCACCACCGAGGCGGCCATCTCCGGAAGCGAGGTGCCCACCGCCACGATGGTGAGCCCCACGACCCGCTCGCTCATCCCGAACGCGAGAGCCAGGGCGCTCGCCCCGTCGACGAACAGCTTGCCGCCGGCCACCAGCCCCACGAGCCCCACGGTGGAGAGTCCCACCAGCGCGGCGCGAGAGCCCACCGCTGCTTCCTCCTGGATTTCCTCGCGCACTTCCTCCCGGAGCTCGGGCGCCTCGACCCGGAGCTCCCGCGCCAGGCGCAGCGTGAGGAAGGTGAAGCCCACCGTGCCCGCGAGCAGGAGCACGCCTTCCAGCCGCGAGACGCGGCCATCGAGCAGGAAGAGGGGAATGCACAACGTGCTGGCCATGAGCACGGGCAGCTCACGGCGGATGAGCGTGGCCTCGACCCGGGGCGGGTGGATGAGCGCGGTGACGCCCAGGATGGCGCCGATGTTGGCGATGTTGGAGCCCATGACGTTGCCCAGGGCGATGGCGCTCCTGCCCTCGAGCGAGGCCAGCACCGACACGACCAGCTCCGGGGCCGAGGTGCCATAGGCCACCACCGTCAGCCCCACCACCAGCGGCCGCACGCCCATCGCCCGGGCCAGGCCGGCCGCCCCCTTCACGAGCCACTCCGCTCCGAAGTAGAGCAGCACCAGGCCCAGCAGGAGCATTCCAGCATGAAGGAGCATGCGCGCATCGTAGGACAACGCGCCGTGCTTGGGCTCCCGGGCGCCGGGCCCGTGTGTTTTCCGTCAGCACCGGCTCACGGCCGGAATTCCCAGTGCCAGGGCTCGGAGGGCACGGTGCGCTTGAAGCCGAACTCGTCCGCGTGGGCGGCCATCCACCGGTAGGTGGCGCTGCTGGTGCTGCCCACGTTCACGTCCACGGCGATGCCGCCCTGGTGGTTGGAGTAGCCCGGCTTCGCGGCGAGGTTGCCGGTGCCGTTCAAGTACTTGCGGTAGAGCTCCTGCTGCTCGGCCATGGAGCGGAAGCCGCTGTTGACGTGCAGGTCGATGCCGGCGCGGGCGGCCGCGGCGTGCATGCGGTTGAAGGCGGCCGCCGCGTCCGTGCGCATCTCCTTGCCATTGGGAATGCGGCTGAGGTTGATCTGCCGGGGCACGCCGTTGACGTAGCCGGTGACGACGCGGCCACCGCCCGAGGGGGCGGAGGGGCCCGAGCCGCCGCTCACCTTGATGCCCAGCTTGTCCCACGTCTTGGGGCCCACCACGCCGTCGGCCGCGAGGCCGCGGGACTTCTGGAAGGCCTTCACCGCCGCCTCCGTCCTGGGGCCGAAGGCGCCATCCGCGCTGCCCGCGTTGAAGCCCAGGGCGTTGAGCCGGTTCTGCAGGGCGCGCACCGCCTCGCCCTTGGCGCCCTCGCGCAGCGTGGGGCCCGAGCCGCCCGAGGACGCTCCCACCTTGTTCAGGGCGCCCCACGTCTTGGGGCCCACCACGCCGTCGGCCGCGAGGCCGTGCGCCTTCTGGAAGGCCTTCACCGCCGCTTCCGTCTTGGGCCCGAAGGCGCCATCCACCGCGCCCGGGTTGAAGCCCGCCGCCTTGAGCTTGTTCTGCAGCGCGGTGACGGAGGCGCCCCGGGCCCCCTCGCGCAACACGGGGTTGGACAGGGCCGCGGTGGTGCGGAGGGCGGCGGAGGGGGCGGCGCGGGAAATGGCGACCATGGGGGCGGACTCGCTTGTTCGCAGGGGGAGCAACTGTTCCCATTTTCGTAGGGCCTGAAAAAAAGTTTCCTCCGCATGTGAGGAACAGGGGCTGGGCCGCGGCGAACCGCCTCCCGGGCGAGGGTCAACCCGGGGGCGCGTCGCGCAACAGGGCCAGGGTGTGCGTCAGGAGAGAGGGCCCCCCGGGCTCCCCGTGGCCGGGCACCACCTCGCGCACGTCGGGAAAGCGCTGACGCAGGCGCTCGAGGCTCGCGGGCCAGGCCGCCACGTCCGCGTCGGCCACGTTGCCGAGGTTCCGGGCGCCCTCGTCCTTCACGAAGCAGCCGCCGAACAGGAGACGCTGGGCGGGCAGCCACACGACGAGGTTGTCCCGCGAGTGCCCGGCGCCGGGGAAGAAGACCTCCAACGGGCCCAGCCTCCCTGTCTCCGGCAGGCGCCGGTCGGGAGCGGGCCGGCCGTGCCCGGCGGTGAGGCGCGCGGTGTCCTCGCTCGCGTGGACGGGCACCCCTCGCGCCACGAGCGCGGACATGCCGCCCGTGCGGTCGGCGTGGGAGTGCGTCACCACGGCGGCGCGCACGGGCCGGTGCAGGGTGTCCTTCGCCCAGACGAGCAGCAGCTCCGTCTGCCGCGCGTTCCAGGCCGTGTCGACGAGGAGCGTGGAGTCGCCCTCCTCGACGAGCAGCCCGTTGGAGGGGGCGCGTCCCCACTCCTCGCCCGCCAGCGTCACGTGGAGCCAGACACCGGGAGCGATGCGCCGGATGCGGACGTCCTCGGCGAGCACGGCCTCGTCGGAAGCCGGGGCCTGGCCCACCGCGGGTGGGGCCGGAGTCCCTTGGTCGGGAGCGGGTGGGGTGGAGGCGCAGGCCGTGCCCAGCAGGAGCAGCAGCCACGCGCGAGGCGGGCGGAGTCGGGAGAGGTTCATGGTGGGGGCGACTCTACTTCGCGGTCGCCCCCGTCTTACGCGAAGTTCGTGTGTGAGGCTGAGCGCGAGCCGCCGGGTGATGACGAACATCAATGGGCAAGAAAACGACTGACAGCAGGTTCGGGCAGGTGCTCGATTGTTTGCCTTTTGATGGTGGGCTTTCTTGTGCCTGTTCGCTTTTCAAAGCGGCTCTTGTTTTTCTCGTGGAGCAAAGTTTGCTCCTGAGGCATTGCACTCATCCTTTGGGGTATCAGCCTTGCTAGCAGGCTGGATAGGAGGCAGGCTTTCCCTCCGGTACAGCATCCCGGCTTTCCAATTTCCAGCTGACGGTTCTCCTTGTGAGGAACTTCATGAGTTCGAGTAAGAGTGCTCATTTGCCTGCTCTCCCCTTGCTGTTTGCGCTTTCGGTTGGATGTGGGGGGGCGTTCAACGATGCAGGTGAAGTCGAGTCCGCACAGCAGGTCGTCAATGCGGATGCTGACTCCAAATCCGCTGCTGATGTCAGTATTCAGGCCGGCGCAATCGTGATTTATGAGCACTGCGATTACGGCGGTGAGTCACAGGCCTTCTATTACCCCCGTGATATCAATTCCTTCTACAGGTCTTTGGGAGGGGACTGGAACGATAGAGTTTCGTCGATCAGGGTCTTCGGTGGTGCCGCGCGGATCTTCGAGCACGAGAATTGGCAGGGCAGTTCAATTACCGTCACTTCAGACATCGCATGCCTGTACTGGTCCGGGTGGAACGATATTGCGTCCTCGTTGGAGTGGTTGTAGCCCTGGCCACATGCGCTCCAGCGGAACGCGCCCATCTGGGTGGGGGAACGCGGCTTCCGGGATGTCCAATCTGGCAGGAGCGGCCGCGCATCCAGGCCGGCGCGCTCGGCCATTTCAGTCGCGGACGACGAAGTGTCTGGGGACTGGAGAGGTCGAGCCCAACGCGCGCGTGAGGAAGGCGGGGCGCACGTCGAGCCGCTCGAGTTCCTCGAGGGCGAACCATTGGAATCTCAGCACGGCCCCGGACTCCGAGCCGAAGTACGGACCGGGGCCGGTCAACAGAGGGCTGTCGTCTGGGAGGGTGACCTCGAAGTACATGCCGAGCTCGTGGTAGTTCCGGCCCGCGTGCGAGAAGAAGTTCTCGACCACCCACAGCAGGCGGCTCACGGCGGCCTCGAGCCCCAATTCCTCTCGCAGCTCGCGGAGCACGGTGGCCGCGGATTCCTCTCCGGGCTCCACGCGCCCGCCCGGCAGTGCCCAGATGGTGTCGGTCTCCAGGCGATGCAGCAGCACGCGCGCGCCCTGGCGGATGACTGCGGCGGCGCGCAGGTGGAAGCGATGCGTCGGCGTGTCGAAGGAGAGCATGGGCGGCGAGCATACCCAGCGGGCCAGGGGAGGGGAGGTCCCTGGCCCGGGCCGCCTCTCAAGGGCGGCAAACCACGTGCCGAGCGCCACGGCAACCTTGAGGCGGCCATCGTCGTCCAGCACGGTCGGCCAACCATTGGGGAGACGCTGAGATAGTTCGCGCACGAGCAGGCCGCGCACAAAGCGCGTGACCTGCTTGCGTCGCTCCGCTTCGGCCAGCAGTCCGCCGAACACCTGCACTCCCGCGATGTCGTCCGGACCCAGTTCCTCGGCCAGCGCCACCAGCGAAGCGGTCGGGCGCGCCTCTGCGAAGGCGGTGAGCGAGTCGTAGCCCCGCTCGCGGACCCGCTCGTACAAGCGCACCTTCCAGTTGCCCTCCCAGGAGCGTCCGTCGGTCATCGCGCTCTCCAAGGGGTGAAGCTCAGGCTTCTTCGTCGGGTAGGAGCGTGAGTAGCAACTCATCGTCGGGGCCGAGTGCTCGCCACCCGGGTGGTGGTGGAGAAGCGCGAAGTGCTGCCTTGGCCCGCTCGACATGCTCTTCATGAGTTTCTGGGGTGTAGGTCCCCCAACGGGCGAGTGCTACGGCAACCTTGAAGCGGGTCGCATCATCAATAACGCCCGGCCAGCCGTTGGGGAGTGCTTCGGCCAGTTCGCGCACTAGCTGACCGCGCACCAACCGTGTGACCCGGCGGCTACGCTCCGCCTCAGCCACCAACCCGCTGAACACCTGCACTGCTGCGATGTCATCAGGACCAAGCTCATCCGCCAGTTCCAATAGTGAGGCGGTAGGGCGCGCCTCAGCGAAGGCGGTGAGCGAATCATAACCACGCTGGCGCACCCGCTCATACAGGCGCGCTTTCACGTTGCCCTCCCAAGCACCTCCGTCGCTCATGGCCCTCTCCACCGGACAAATTTCATCGGGATTCTGTACTCCTTCATGTACCTCGCGACGATGTCCAGGACCTCGTTCCGCGTCAACGTCCGGCCGGCTTCAACCTCGGCGTAGCGCAGCACCTTCATGATCATCCGGTTCCATTCACCGGGCCATGTGCGCCCCAGCTTCCAGTCGCCCCCACCGTGAATGGCCTCGTGGTGGGCCTGCTCCAGCCTGACGCAGAACTGGTCGATCTCCATCTCGCCGGTGAAGCCGCGCTTCTCGAACCACTCTCGGAACTCTTTGGGCATGACGTGGTGCCGGGGTGGCTCGGCCATTCCGGCCCCCGTTTTGCCCGTCACGCGCATGCCCCGCACCTCGGGGCTGTCGCCCAGCGCCTCGCGTACGCCCCTGGGCAGCTCGCCGTGCGCCTCGGCCATCATCACCTGGCCCGCCTGAATCCGCACCGCCGCGCTCACGGCGGGCATGGAGAGGACACCCGCCCGCACCAACTGGCGCATCATCTCCACCCACTCGGCGGAGACGACAATCCGTGTGCCCATCATCACGCCGTTGGAGCCCACCATGAAGCCCACTCCGAGCGTGGCGGGACCGGCTCGCGGCAGCAGCCGGGGCAGGGAGTACCTCAGCCCCGACAGCGTGGTGAGTGCCTCCATGGCTTCCTTCAGTACCAGCGCCTTCTGGAGGACTTCCGCCCCCTTGCGCATGGCCTCACGGAGTGCGGCGAACTCGCCGGTGAGGTGGCCGACCAGGGCAGGGACGTTTTGCGCCGCGGCCTCCACCTGCTCCGGCTCCAACGAGGAAAGTGCCGTCATGGTGGGCTCGAGCATCTTCTGGATGCGGTCCAGATTCATGAACAGCGTTTCCACGCCATGGAGGTGCCCGGAGAGCGCGACGTCGGTGAGGTGGAGAAAGTCAACCCAGACGGCCAGGAGAATGGAGCCCATCATGGTGGCTTCCAGCCGTGGGCCGGCCATGCGCAGCAGGGCGAGCCGCATGTCCGAGTCCTCCACCTCCGAGGCGGCAATGGCCAGCCGGGTGGCGGCGGCGAGTTCGGCGTCAACCCACCGCCGTTGACGTTCGCCATATTCGAGGTAGCGGACGAAGATGCCGCTGCCTACGCCGGCAACGCCCAGGCGGCTGGCCTTGAGCCTGGAGAGTTCGCTGGAGACGCGGCGCGAGGAGGTGGAGACCTCGTCTACGGCACCGAGAAATGCCACGTGGGCCGCGAGGGCGCTCGGCCACGCATTCCCCTCCACCCGGCCAGGACCCGCCGCTGTCACGGCCTCCCGCGAGTCCCGGCGCCGGTGCAGCCGCTCCGGTGTCTCAGGCCCAGGCGGGGAGGGTGGCGGGGAGGAGCGGGCGAGCCGAGACTCCTCGCTCGGCCCTCCGGCCACTGCGGGCCCTGTGACCTCGTGCGGCGTGTAGTGCAGCCTCATCCCCCGGCCGGGCGGAGGACTCAGCGACGCACAGGCGTTGGACAGCAATGACAGGGCGAGCAACAGCCCCGTTCCCCTTGCCCCTGGCGAGTCAGCGCGCATTGTCTACCCCCAGGTACGTGAGCGAGTCGAAGACAGCATGCGGCTGTTGACGACGAGCTGGGGCGCGGCGAGTGATGGGGTGGTCATGTCGTCCTCGGTCGTTCGAGGGATGGACCGGACCCGGGCCCCTCCCTGGCCACGGTCCTTCCCCCACGCCCATGGTACGTCCACACCCGCACCGCGAGACACCTTCCTCGACGGCTTCTCAGGGGGCGGGGCGCCGCTCGGCCCTCAAGCGCAGGGCGCGGGGGCCGCGCAGTTGCAGCGAGTCACCCCAGTCCAGGCGCTGCTCCTGGCCGGGGGCGAACGAGACATGGCGCACCCGCGAGACGAGCTCCTCGAGCACCACCTTCGCCTCCAACCTCGCCAGGGGCGCGCCGAGGCAGAAATGCACGCCGTGCCCGAAGGACAGCGAGCTCGGGTTGTCGCGGGTGATGTCGAACCGGTCCGGCTCCACGAAGCGGCGGGGGTCGCGATTGGCGCACGCGAGCAGCAGCATGACGCGTGCTCCCTCGGGAATACGGTGGCCCGCGACCTGGGTGTCCTCCGCGGTCACCCGCACGAGCGCCTGCAGGGGCCCGTCATAGCGCAGTGCCTCCTCGACGACGGAGGCGATGAGTGAGGGATCTTCCAGCAGCCGCTCCAGCTCCCGGGGGTGGCGCAGCAGGGCCACCATGGTGTTACCCAACAGATTGGCCGTGGTCTCGTTGCCCGCGACGAGCAACACCCGGGTGAAGGAGATGAGATCCGGCACCTCCAGGTAGCCCTCGCTCTCCTCGAGCAGGGCACTGATGAGATCCTCGCGCGGCTCGCGCCGCCGCTGCTCGATGATCCGCTCCAGGTAGGCGTGGAACTGCTGGAGGCTCGCGAGGATGGGGGCCGGATCGTGCGTGCCCACGGCCATGGCAATCGTCTTCATGACGTCGTCGGACCAGCGCTTGAAGTCCTCGCGGCGTTCGGGCTCCACGCCGAGCAGCTCGCTGATGACGGTGACGGGCAGGGGAACGGCCAGCTCCTTCATCAGGTCGAACTCCTCCCGGGCGAGCATGCGATCGAGCAGCTCGCGCGTGAGGGAGCGCATCCACGGCTCCAGTTCGGCGACGCGGCGGGGCGTGAAGGCCCGGCCCACCAGGGCGCGCAGGCGCGTGTGCTCGGGCGGGTCCGCGGAGATGAGGTTCTTCGAGTTGCCGAAGTACCCGCGCGCCTTCTCGCCGCTCTCCGCCGTCAGCGACACCACGGGGGCCACGCGCTGGGAGGAGAAGATTCCCGGATTCTTGAGAACCGAGGTGATGTCGTCGTAGCGGGTGATGACATACGCCCCCCCGAAGGGCTCGACCTGGAGGACGGGGGCGGACTCCCGGAGCGAGGCGTAGAAGGGGTAGGGGTCGCGCAGGTGTTCGGGCGACCACGGCATGACGGCAGGGGGCATGGAGACTCCGGCGGGGGGCGAAAAAGGAAGTATGCCTGAGCGTCCCCACATCAACGGCGTGCTTGCCCCGGCGAGGAGTCCAGCAATCCTGGCATTCCGGTCCACATTGGAATACACTAGATTTCCAATATGGATAGCAATGGAATCAAGAGGGGTGGGCACGGTCATCGCTACAAGCCGACCGACAACACCCATGGTGCACATGGTGCACATCGCAAGGAGGTGAGGGGAGAGCATCCCACCGCCGCCACTACCGCCACCCCCACCGCCGCGGAGACAGACCAGGCCGCGATGGACGAGGCGAGTTCATTCACCCAGGGGTCCCCCCCCAAGGCTCCAGTGGACCTTCCGCACGCTCTGGACAACCGGGGCCAGCGGGCGCCACATCAGGGGCAGTTCCGTCCGTGGGGCGGCCCCACCGCGACGAAGCGCCTTCAGCAGATCACCCCCGAGAACGCCCGGGACGTGCTGGCCATGGTCCGCCGCCGCTCCCCCCCTCCCTACGATGATCTCTCGAAGGTGATAGCGAACAGTGGTGGCAAGCTGTCCACCACGGAAGTCTTCTCCAACCCCGCGGAGGGACACCAGGGCAGAAAGCCGAATTATGCGCAGACCGAGCGCTTCCTGCTCCAGCCGGGCAACTGGCACCCGGAGCGGGCCCAGATCCAGCAGCGGCTCGGCCAGCAGCGCAAGGACGCGGCCAATCGGCTCTCGGATGTCATGGCGGCCCACGGCCACCCCAACACCATCGTCGCCGTCATGGGCAACACCGCCGCGGGCAAGACCACGGCGCTGCGCACGCTCGACAACTTCGCCCATCTGGGCGCGCACCTCGACGGTGCCATCAACCCCGATCCCATCAAGGCCGACCTGGTGCAGCTCGCACGCAAGCCGGATGGCCAGAACACCATCAGCCATAAACAGGCACATCAGGAGGGAAACGTCATCTCCCAGCGCGTCGAGTACGACATGCTCAAAACCAAGGGCTCCTCGCTGGTGTATGACAAGCGTTTCGCCAAGCGCCATGAGTTCAGCGAGATGCTGCGGACCGCGGAGCAGCACGACAAGAAAGTTCAGATCGTCGACATCGACTCGGGTCTCACCCGCTCGGCCGTCCGCGTCCTGATGCGCCCGATCGACAGCGCCGAACCCCGGGTCCCCTTCAACGCGGTGGCCGAGGGCTTCATCGGCACCCGGGTGAACCGCGAGGAGGTGCTCCGCGGGCGTCCTGACGAAGTGGCCTCCGATGGCACGCGTGTGCGCGGCTTCAAGGGCGTCATCGACAACCCGCGAGTCACCAGTTACGACCTGTTCGTGCCCGACAACAAGGGGACCCCGGTCCGGGTGGCCTACAAGCGCGATGGCGTATGGCACGGCCCGAAGACGCAAGAGCAGGAGCAGTTGTTCGACCGCTCGGTGAAGAGCAACCCCTACAAGTCCGTGGAAGTGGCTCGTCGCATCGTGATCGACTCGAACTTCATCCACAAGCAGGTCGAGGAAGCGCCGGAGGCCTTCAAGGCCCCCATGCGAGAGGCGCTGTCGCGCTTCCAGGGCATGACGTTGGAACAGGCGCTCGATGCGCACTCCAGGAAGATCAACTGAGCCGCGCACCCTGAATGCCCGCATCCGAGGAACCACCCATGAGTGCGAGACAAGAAATCCGTGACGCGATCGCCGAGGCCCGGCGCAGTCCCGACAAGGAGCCGTTCGACATCCAGAAGTTCCGCCAGGTGTACGACGTGACGGCGGACATCGGCGAGAGTCCGCTGACGACGCGGACGGTGGAGGAATACGAGGAGCAGTATTACCTGTTGGCGACGGAGGTGAAGACGCTGCAGGAGTTCGCGGAGTACCGCCGGGAGCTCGTCGAACACGACGCGGGCTGAGCCCGTGGGCCTCGGCCCCCTCGGCGGTCGCCTTCCAGGCCGGAGCGAGGCGTGGAAGGAGCGGGGTCCTCCGCTGGGCGAGCGAAGAGGGAAGCCTGCCTGACAGTCCCAGGTGAAAGGCGTGCTTGCCCCGGCGGAGAGTCGTTATACGGTGAGCCTCTATGGCGAAGGCTCCCGCGAAACCCGCCGCGCGCACGGCGGATCCCGTCCTCCTCTCCCTGTTCGACGTCCAGGAGGCCACGCTGCCCAATGGCCTCCGGGTGCGTCTGCTGGCCAACCATCAGACCCCGGTGGTCAGTCTCTACACCTTCTTCCAGGTGGGCAGCCGCAACGAGCGGCCCGGCATCACCGGCATCAGCCACCTGTTCGAGCACATGATGTTCAACGGGGCCAAGAAGTACGGCCCCAAGAAGTTCGATCAGACGCTCGAGTCCAACGGCGGCCGTTCCAACGCCTACACGTCCACGGACATGACCGTGTACTACGAGGACTTCGCCTCGGACGCGCTGGAGACGGTGCTCGATCTGGAGTCGGACCGGATGCGCTCGTTGCGCATCAACGACGTGGCTCTCAAGAGCGAGCGCCAGGTGGTGCTGGAAGAGCGCCGCGTGCGCGTGGACAACGACATCACCGGCATCATGGACGAGGAGCTGGGCACGCTCGTGTGGAAGGCGCATGCCTACCGCTGGCCCGTCATCGGCTGGCAGAAGGACATCGAGAACATCACCCGCCAGGACTGCGAGCAGTACTTCCGCACCTACTACGCGCCCAACAACGCGGTGCTCTACATCGTCGGGGACATCGAGCCGAAGAAGACGCTGGCGCTGGTGCGCAAGTACTACGGGGACATCCCCAAGGGCCCCACGCCCGCGCCCGTGCTCGACGCCGAGCCCGAGCAGAAGGGCGAGCGCCGCGCCGAGGTGCGCCACCCCGCCCAGTCCCCGGCCCTGATGATCGCCTACCGCGGCCCGGCCGCGCGCGACGAGGACACGCTCCTGCTGGACGTCATCCAGTACGCGCTGGCCAAGGGCGAGGGCAGCCGGCTGACCAAGAAGCTCGTCTATGACACCCAGCTCGCCGTGTCGGTGGGCGTGGACTGGGGCTGGCGGCTGGATCCGGGCATCATCCTCTTCTTCCTGGAGCTCAAGCCGGACTCGGATCCGCGCAAGGTGGAGGAGGCGCTCTACGCGGAGCTCCAGCGCCTGGTGGCCGAGGGCCTCACGGAGCGCGAGTTGCAGAAGGCGAAGAACAACCTGCGCGCGGACCACCTGCGCGAGCTGGCCACCAACAGCGGCCGGGCCCACGCCATGGGTCACTACGAGGCCCTGCTGGGCTCGTGGCGCGACGGCCTGAGCCTGCCGAGCGTGTACGCGGCCGCGACGAACGAGCAGGTGCGCGCGGTGGCGGCGAAGTACTTCGCGCCCGAGCGCCGCTCGGTGGTGACGGTGCGGCCCACGGCTCCCGCGGACGGGGCCGTGCCCACGGTGGACGCGGTGGACGCGCAGGAGGTGGCGTGATGGCGACCCAGAGCGCGACGAAGAAGAAGCCGGCCGCCCCGACGACGAGCGCGCTGATGTTGCCCGCCCTGCACGAGAGCACCACCTCCAGCGGGCTGAGTGTGCTGGCGGCCGAACGGGGTCCGCTGCCGCTCGTCGCCATGCGGCTGGTGGTGCGCGCGGGCAGCGCGGTGGATCCCAAGGACAAGCACGGCCTGGCGGACTTCACCGCCCGGCTCATGCGCCGCGGCACGCAGAAGCGGAGCGCGGATGAGATCGACGAGGCCATCGAGTTCGTCGGCGCGAGCTTCTCGGTGGGCAGCAACGAGGACTTGCTGTCGTTCTTCGTCACCACGCCCGCCGAGCACTTCCCGGCGATGATCGGGCTGCTCGGGGAGATCGTCCGCGAGCCGTCCTTCCCCGAGCGCGAGGTAGAGCTGGCTCGCGAGCGCACCCTGGCGGGCTTCGCCAACGACTTGGATGATCCGTCGACGATCGTCGACCGGGCCTTCACCCGGGCGCTGTGGGGCGGGCACCCCTACGGCCATGACATCGGCGGCAGCTCGGCGCACGTGCGCACCTTCACGCGCGAGGATCTCGTGCGCTTCCACGGCGAGCGGCTGGGGCCCAAGGTGGCGCTCCTGTCGGTGGTGGGCGCGGTGGATCCGAAGCTCGTGCTGGACGAGGCGGAGAAGGCCTTCGCGGGCTGGACGGGCGGGCCGGAGGCGGCGCCGCGGATTCCCGAGCTGGGGAAGATGGCCTCGGGCCGCATCCTGCTCGTGGACAAGCCGGACCAGACGCAGACGCAGGTGCGCATCGGCGGCCCGGGCTTCCGCATGGGGCATCCGGACTACTTCCCGTCCACGGCGATGAACAACGTGCTCGGCGGTGGTTTCACCTCGCGGCTGGTGAACGAGGTGCGCGTGGAGCGCGGCCTGACGTACGGCATCAGCAGCTACTTCGACATGCTCAACGTGGGCGGCGTGTTCGCCATCTCCACCTTCACCCAGACGGAGCGCACGCGGGAGATGCTCGACGTGTCGCTGGCCGAGGTGGCCAAGGTGCGTGAGGGCGGCATCAGCGCGGCGGAGCTGAAGAAGGCGCAGCGCTACCTGGCGGGGCTCTACCCCATGCGCACCGAGACGAACGAGTCGGTGGCGTCCGTCATCGGCGACATCCGGGTGCACGCGCTCGGGGACGACTGGGTGGAGAAGTTCCGCGAGCGCCTGCACGCGGTGAAGCCCAAGCAGACGCAGGAGGTGGCGGCGAAGTACCTCTTCCCCAACCCCCCGCTCATCGTGCTGCTGGGCAAGGCGTCCGCGGTGAAGAAGCAGCTCAAGGGACTGGGGTCGGTGAAGGTGGTGCCGGCCTCGGACTACGAGTGAGCGGCGCGCGCGTCCCCGTCCTCTTCGAGGGCGGGGGAGTGCTCGCGGTGGACAAGCCCGCGGGGATGCTCGTCATCCCCGGGCGCTCCGAGGACAGCGCCCCCTCGCTGCGCGAGGTGCTGGAGGCGGAGCTCAGGCGCAAGGTGTTCGTGGTGCACCGGTTGGATCGGGACACCTCGGGCGTGGTGGTGTTCGCCCTGACGCCCGAGGTCCACCGCACGCTGTCCATGGCCTTCGAGGCGGGAGGGGTGCACAAGCGCTACCTCGCGCTGGTGGAGGGCCGGCTGGAGGCACCCGTCGTGGTGGACGCGGCGCTCGCGCCCGCGCGCAAGGGCCGCATGCGGGTGGCCCGGCCGGGCGAGGAGGGCAAGCCCTCGACGACGCGCATTCAACCCGTGGAGGTGTTCTCCTCGGCCAGCCTCGTGGAGGCCGAGCCGCTCACGGGCCGCACGCACCAGATTCGCGTGCACCTCTTGTCCCTGGGACACCCGCTGCTGGTGGATCACCAGTACGGGCGCGACACGCCGTGGACGGCGCGCGAGCTGGGCGGAGAGGGGGAGGACGTGGTGCTGGCCCGCACGCCCCTGCACGCGGCCCGGCTGGAGTGGCCCGCGCTGCCGGGCGTGGAGGCGCGCCGCCTGGAGTCCCCGCTCCCCGGGGACATGGCGCGCACCGTGGGGCTCATCCGTCAGGGCTTGCGCTGACCGAGCCGCGCGGCGATCTCCGGCGCGGAGCGCACGGGGGCGAGCGCGGGCTCCAGGCCGATGGCCTCCAGGTCGTCATACCCCGCGTCCAGCGCGCGCTTGAGCCACTCGGCGGCGCGCTCCAGTTGAGCGTCGCGCGCGTGGTTGAGGGCGGCCTGGTAGGCCTCCTCCGCGCGGCCGGTGCTCTCGAAGGTGGCCGCGAAGAGCGCCGCCGCCGCGTCGAAGTCTCCCCGGGCCACCGCGATGTCCGCGAGCAGCGCGTCGCGCCGGGCCAGGGACTTCCAGGCGAAGTCGCGAGCGGTGCGCTCGGCCTCTTCCAGCCGCCGCGCCTTCACGAGCAGACGCACCGCCAGCGCCACGACGGCCTCGGAGGGCTCCTGCTCCAGCGCGGCGAGCGCGGGCGCGAGGGCGCGATCCGGCAGGCCCGCGGCCTCGTAGGCCATGGCCCAGCTGAAGGACCGCGCGTCCTTGGGCGGCTGGACCTTCTCCAGGTGGGACAGGGCGGCGCGGGGGTTGCCCTCGGCGAGCGCCACCCAGGCGAGCAGGTCCCTCACCGCGTTGGTCTCCGCGCCCGGCTGGGCCGACGCGAGCGCCAGGTGGGCCATCCGCGCCGCCTCGGTATCCTGGCCCGAGCGCAGCGCCTGCCAGCCGCGCGCGAGCGCTTCCGGCTCGGGCTCCACGGCCTGCACGGGGGGCAGCGGCTTGACGTCCCGGGCCACCGACAGGGCCTGCCAGCAGTCGTACGCCATACGGCCGAACATGAAGGCGGCGAAGAACGCGCGGATGAAGAGGAACAGGGCCGTCGCCAGGCCCGCCACGATCACGCCCACCCACAGGGTGAGCCGCTGCCGCGTGGGGCCCAGCACGCCGCGCAGGATCTGCCCGCCGTCCAGCGGGAGCACGGGCAGCAGGTTGATGATGCCCCAGCCGAAGTTCACCCACATGAGCTGGCTGAAGATGACCTGGGCCAGTGTCGTCTGCGGGGGCACGAAGTAGTTGACGGCGATCATCAGTCCGCCGAACAGGAAGCCCGCGGACGGTCCGGCGGCGGTGACGGCCACGTCGCGCCAGCGGCTGAGCATCCGATCCGGGTACGTCAGCCCGCCGAAGGCATAGAGCCGGATGCCCGCCACGTCGCAGCCCAGGCTCATCGCCATGAGCGCGTGTCCCAGCTCATGGATCAGGATGGAGACGAAGCAGACGGCCACCCACGACAGCACGCGGCGCCAGTCGTCGATCCGGCCGAGCATGCCGAACATGGCGGTGATGAGCCAGAAGCTCGGCTCGACGACGACCGGGATGCGGCCGAGGTTGAAGTGCCAGGAGAAGGGAGAAGAAGAGTCCGTGCTCATGTGTCTCGTGAATCAGCTCTCGGAGGGAGCCACCGGGAAGGCGTTGGAGAACGCTTGCTCCCCCGTGGCGTCCTCGATCTTGGCGACGAAGTCGTCGCCGGATCGGTTGATGATGACCTCTATCGGGATCTTGCCCGCCGTGACGGGCTCCACCGAGGCGCGGAAGATCTCCTCGCCCCCGGTGTGGACCGTCAACGTGGCGGCGCCCTGGTAGGGAGGAGCGCCCTCCACCTGTCCATGGACGTTGACGGTGATGGTGACGGTGAAGGGCCGGCCCTGGACCTGGGGGTCGATGCGCGCGAAATCGTACGTCGCTCGCGCCACCGGCAGCTCCGGCTCCTCCACCGCCGTCACCACGTAGGGCGTGGCGAAGGTGGCCTCGCGCCCATCGCCCAGGTTCACCCCGACGATGTAGTTGCTCGGCGCCAGCGGCTCCACGTAGCCCTCGAACAGGCCATGGCCCAGGTAGGTGAGGGGGATGGTGCGGGGGCCAATCACCATCCGGGGCTGTCCCACCATCCGGGCCGCGGGCTCGCCGTAGTCCACGAGGAAGGCCGGATCCGTGTCGAGCTGGACCCGGACATGCTTCGACTCGTTGGTCTTCTGGGTGAGGGGCGCCACGTCGAGGATGTGGAAGGCTTGCAGGGGGGGTGAAGTGGGCTCGCACGCGCTCAGCACCGTGGCGAGCACCAGGATGAACCGCTTGCTCATAACCGGTACCTCAGGCCCACGCAGGCGGAAAGACCGCCGAGCTGGGCATCGACGAGAGAGGCGCTCGCGGCGGCACGGCCCGCGCGCACCTCGAGGAGGGTGCTCACCGCGCCCAGACGCCAGACGGCCTGTGCCGCGACAAAGCCCATGAAGGTGCGCCCTTGCTGGACGAGCGGGGTGTCGAAGAAGGAGCTCGTCGCGCGGTGATTGTAGTACGTCGGCCCGGCGCCCACGCGGCCGTGCAGGGAAAAGCGTCCGAGCTCGAACGCCCGCCCCCTCACCGAGAGCAGCAGGGGGGAGGCGAGCACCCGGGAGTCCACCGTGCCCAGGCCCTCCACGAGGGCGTGGGAGGTGGAGCGCCGCAGACCCGCCTCGGCCTCCAGGGCGAAGCGACCGTCGAGCAGGGGAAGCTGGTAGCCCACGCCCAGCGAGGCCAGCGGCCCCCGGTTGTCCCCCCCGGCGAGGAAGCCCCCGGCCAGCACCTGCACGGAAAAGGGGTGGGCCGGGGGAGGAGGAGGGCGGGGAGGCGGCGCCACCACGGGCCCGAGCACGAGCGCGGGCGTCACCCTGGCCAGGGGCACCACCAGGGCGGGAGGAGCAGGCGCGGGGGTGAAGCGGACCACGGCCGCCACGACGTGGGTCGTCAGACGCGTCGAGCCGGTGCCATCCGCCCGTTGGGCCTCCACCACGACCGCGTTCGCGCCGGGCTCCGGCTTCACACGGAAGACACTGGGCAGCTCCTCCCGGGTGCTGGCGCCCTTGACCCGCAGGCGCAGCTCCGAGCCCGGCACGGGTTGCTCCCCCATGAGGACGAGCCAGCCGTCCCCCCCCGCCGGCAGGGACTCGGGGCTCATCACCGCGAGCAGGGGCTGCTCGGGGGGGACGTCGAGGGGGATGGTGCGCAGCGAGGGCCGCTGGCGCGTGGAGGTGACGCGCACGCTGGCCTTGCTCACCCCCGGAGGCACTTGCACCGTCACCTTGGCCTTGCCCCGGCGGTCGGCGCGGGCGGGGCCGAAGCTGCGGCCGGCCACCTCCACCACCACCTGGGCACCCGCGGCCGTGTCCACGGTGAGCTCGTTGCGGCCCAGCAGCGGAATGGGGACGCGGGTGATCTCCGGCGGGCCGGCGGGCGAGTCCGTCCAGAAGGCGAGCACCGCCAGCAGCGGGTAGCGGATGTCCGGAGGCGTCCAGATGAACAGGAACTCCTCGGGCGTGGAGGAGCGCTGGGGCGTGAGCCGGCCCGTGGAGGCCGCGGCCCGGAGGGGTGGGGCGCCGGGCGGGGCCTTCACCCGCACCACCACCACCGGATCCCGGCCGAGCACCACCTCGGAGGGCAGCAGCGTCACCGGCAACGGCTCCGCCCCCGCCAGGCCCGGCAGGGCGAGCAGCAGCAGGGTCAGGAGCACGCGCATAGGCAAGGGCCCTTACCGTCCAGCCTCCCCGGCGTCCGTGTCAACCCTCGGCGGTGTCTCCCGGGGCTTCCGCGGGCTCTTCCACGGGCGCCGTCATCGGCTTGTCCGCTGGGCCTGTCATCTTCGCATTGGGCGGACTGAAACTGGGCTTCTCCGCGCTGGCGCCCCCCGTGGCGTGCACGAGCGTCTTGGTCTCGGACTTGAAGGTGATGTCCACCTTGTTGCCCCGCACGGCCGTCACCAGACCGAGGCCGAAGGTGGGGTGTTGGATGACCTGATCCACCTTGTAGGAGTCCTTGGGGCTGTAGCGCGGGGCATTGGCGATGTCCTTGCCCGCCAGCTGCTCCTCGAAGGAGATGATGACCTTGTCCTCGTCCGACGCGCGGCTGGCGCGCGGGGCACGGGGGGTGCTGGAGCCGCCGCCGCTCGAGCGCGACGAGGTGCTCGGCCGGTCCGTGGTGCCGGGCGCGGACCGGAAGGCGTGGTCGCCGTTGCAGGTGTTGCAGCGCACGCGAGCGATCTTCGTGCCCACCATCGCCAGGATGGTGTGTGCGAGCGTGAGCCTGCAGCGGGTGCAGAACGCGTCGACCTCGCCGCCGACCTTGAGTTGGGTCGCCATGGGTGTGTGCTTCTCGCTTCTCTATGTGGAGGGGGGATGAAAAGGGGGGCGCAACATAACGGCAACACCGCTCCGGAGAAACCCCCTTTGTCGGCCGGGGGGGTCGGAGCCTGGATGCCTGGGGTCCGGGAGGCCTGGGCGCGCACGGGGAGTGGGGGAGGCGGAGCCTTTGCTTGTGCCTGGAACCGGGGCACGTAGAGTAGGCCCCCGGTGGCGTCCGAGAACACAGAGCAGAAGGTGGAGCAATCCCCGCGTACCTCGTGGATCGTCCGAGGCATCGAGAGCCTGGGACGGGTGTTCGTCGAGGGAGTCGAGGAGCTCGGCCGGCTGGCGACACTCGGGGCGGACGTGGCGCGCTGGAGCGTGCGCCGGCCCTTCCGCGCGGCCAACTTCTTCTTCCAACTGGACTTCGTGGGCGTGGGCAGCGTCTTCATCGTGCTGCTCACCGGCCTGTTCACCGGCATGGTGTTCGCCAATCAGTCCGCGCGCGCCTTCGCCATGTTCGACGCCCAGAGCCTCGTGGGCCCCACGGTGGGATTGGTGCTCACACGCGAGCTGGCCCCCGTGTTCTCCGCGTTGATGATGACCATGCGCGCCGGCTCCGCCATGTGCACGGAGCTGGGCACCATGCGCGTCACCGAGCAGGTGGACGCCTTGGAGACCATGGCCGTCAACCCCGTGCAGTACCTGCTGGTGCCCCGGGTGCTGGCGGGCCTGCTCATGGTGCCCGCGCTCACGCTGCTCTTCGACACCTCGGGCATCTTCGGCGCCTACATCGTCGCGGTGTCGGTGCAGAACGTGTCGCCCGGCACCTTCATCGCCCGAACGCAGCAGTGGTTGGATCCCATCGACGTCTACGAGGGCCTCATCAAGGGCGCCGTCTTCGGCCTGTCCGTGGCGCTCATCTGCTGCTTCAAGGGGTACAACGCCACCGGCGGCGCCAAGGGCGTGGGCCAGGCCACCACCGCCGCCATGGTCAACAGCGCCCTCTCCATCTTCATCCTCGACTTCATCGTCGGGGTGCTCCTGCACTGATGGGCGACCCGACTCCCGCGCGGCCGATGATCGACATCCGCGGCCTGCACAAGTCCTTCGGCCCGAACAAGGTGCTCACGGGCATCGAGCTGGCCGTGCCCGCGGGCAGCACCTGCGTCATCCTCGGCGGCTCGGGCTCGGGCAAGACGGTGCTCATGAAGCACATGATCGGCCTGCTCAAGCCCGACGCGGGCGAGGTCCTCATCGACGGCGAGGACATCGTCCCCCTGGGCGCCGAGGGCCTCGAGCGCGTGCGCCACAAGTTCGGCATGGTGTTCCAGGCCGCGGCGCTCTTCGACTCGATGAACGTCTACGAGAACGTGGCCTTCCCCCTGCGCGAGCACCGCCGGCTCTCCGTGGACGAGGAGTCCGCGCTCGTGCGCTCCAAGCTCGAGCTCATGGGCCTGCCGCGCTCGGTGGAGACGAAGTTCCCCGCCGACCTGTCCGGCGGCATGCGCAAGCGCGTGGGCCTGGCCCGCGCCATCGTGATGAATCCGAAGATCGTCCTCTACGACGAGCCCACCACGGGGTTGGATCCCATCACCACCGACTACGTGGACGAGATGATCCTCGCGGCCCAGCGCGAGCTGGGCATCACCAGCGTCGTCATCAGCCACGACGTCGCCTCGGCCTTCAACATCGCCAACCAGATCGCCTTCCTCAGCAAGGGCGTCATCCTGGAGCAGGGCACCCCGGAACAGCTGCGCGCCTCCGAGCAGCCCGCAGTGAAGATCTTCCTCCAGACGTGGTTTGGCAAGAACGACTAGGAGTCATTCCCGGTGAAGCGCTTCGTCACACCCTTCCGCGTCGGTCTGCTGGTGCTCATCGCCGGAGGATGCCTCATGGCCTTCATCCTCTTCACCCGCAAGGGCGGCATGGGCAAGGACGAGGCCATGGAGGCCCACGCCTACTTCCGTGACGCCTCGGGCCTGGGCACCAAGAGCCGCATCCAGATCGCCGGCATCCCCGTGGGCGAGGTGACGGGTGTCACCCTGGAGGGCACGCGCGCCAAGGTGACCGTGCGCGTGCGCCGCGACGTGGTGCTCCACCAGGACGCCGCCCTCATCAAACGCTCCGAGTCGCTGCTCGGCGACTACCTGCTGGACTTGAACCCCGGCACCGAGATGACCCCGCCGCTCAAGGACGGCGAGGAGATCCGCAAGGTGGTGGACGTGCAGGGCATGGAGGCCGCCTTCGCCTCGCTGAGTCAAATCACCGAGGACATCCAGCAGGTGACGGGCGCCCTGCGCGACGTGCTCGGCGGCGAGAAGGGCGCGGGCTCGCTCGGGCGCATCGTCGACAACATGGTGCGCCTGTCGGACTCGGTGGACATGACGGTGCGCACCAGCTCCGAGCGCCTGGACTCCATCCTTCGCAACTTCGAGGGCGTGAGCAAGGACGTGCGCGGCATGACGCACTCCAACGAGGAGAGCGTCGGCCACATCGTGAAGAACATCGAGGTCATCACCCAGGACACCCGCGAGGTGCTCGTCACGGTGCGCCAGATCATCGGCAGCGGGGAAGGAGACCTCAAGGACAGCGTGTCCAGCCTCAAGAAGACGATGGAGCGGCTGGATCGCTCGCTCGCCAACATCGAGGAGGTCACCGCCAAGGTGAAGAACGGCGAGGGTGCCGTGGGCACGCTCCTGAGCGACGAGCGCCTGGGCCAGAAACTCGCCGAGACCGTGGAGGACGTGTCCAGCCTCGCCTCCACCCTCACCGGGCTGCAGACCGAGGTGGGGCTCCAGGCCACGTGGCTCACCGGACAGGAGACGTCGAAGAACAGCCTGTCGGTGCGCCTGGCCCCCCGGCCGGACAAGTACTACCTGCTGGAGGTGGTGGACGATCCGCGCGGCATCACGGAGACGATCTACACCCAGACCAACCCGCCCTCCTCGGGCGAGCCCGTGCTGCAGCAGCAGAAGATCACCCGCCAGGGCTTCACCTTCAGCGCGCAGTTCGCCAAGCGCTACTACTTCACCACGCTGCGCTTCGGCATCATCGAGTCCACGGGCGGCGTGGGCGCCGACTTCCACTTCTTCAAGGACCACCTGATGCTCAGGCTGGACGCCTTCAACTTCTCGGTGGACGAGCTGCGCTACCCGCGCATCCGCACCTCGTTGCGGGCCCAGGCCTTCGATCGCATCTTCGTCACCGTGGGCATGGACGACCTGCTCAACGCGCCCCAGCGCGACATCAACACCCGGCGCATGCTCGCCGGCCGGGACTTCTTCTTCGGTGGTGGCCTGTACTTCACCGACGATGACCTCAAGGCGCTACTGCCCGTCCTTCCCACCCCTTGACCTGACCGGCCCAAAAGTCGTACCTCGCCTCGGCACGGGCCCCTGGGAGCCCCCGTGCCGCTGTCCGCCGGCCGCTCCCCTTGGATGGCTCATGTCTCTTCTCGTCGTTGGCTCGGTCGCGCTGGATTCGGTGGAAACCCCCTTCGGGCTCAAGGAGGACGTCCTGGGCGGCTCGGCCAGCTACTTCTCCACCGCCGCCTCGTTCTTCACCCCCGTGCAGATGGTGGCCGTGGTGGGCGAGGACTTCCCAAAGGCCCACCTCGACTTCCTGCGCGCGCGGGGCGTGGACATCGATGGGGTGTCCCACGAGAAGGGCCGCACCTTCCGCTGGAAGGGCCGCTACGGCTGGCAGCTCAACGAGGCCGAGACGCTCGACACCCAGCTCAACGTCTTCCAGAGCTTCTCGCCCCAGCTGTCCGAGCGCCACCGCGACGCCCAGTACGTCATGCTCGGCAACATCCACCCCGAGCTCCAGGCGCGCGTGGTGGACCAGGTCAAGGCCCCCAAGCTCGTGGCCGCCGACACCATGAACTTCTGGATCAACGGCAGCCGGCCCGCGCTCCTCAAGACGCTCGAGCTCGTCAACCTGCTCTTCGTCAACGACGCCGAGGCGCGCCAGCTCTCCGGCGAGCACAACATCATCCGCGCCGCCCGCGCCATCCTCGGCATGGGCCCCCAGCGCGTCGTCATCAAGCGCGGTGAGTACGGCGCCATGCTCGTGGAGAAGGAGCACCTGTTCGTCTGCCCCGCCATGCCCCTGGCCGACGTGTTCGATCCCACCGGCGCCGGAGACACCTTCGCCGGCGGCTTCATGGGCACGCTCGCCACCGCCGGCGGCTCCCTGGACATCCCCGTGCTGCGCCGCGCCATGGTCATGGGCAGCGTCATGGCCTCCTTCACCGTGGAGAAGTTCAGCCTCGAGCGCCTGCGCGAAATCTCCCGCTCCGACCTCCACCAGCGCTTCTCCGACTTCAAGCGCCTCACCCACTTCGACGACCTGCCCGTCCTCGACGCCTGACCCGTCCCCCCTCCAGCCAGCCCGCCAGCTCCGTCCGGGATCGCCTCTTGACGGATTTTTACAATCCACCTAAAGTGGATTCCCGTTAATCCGGACTCCCTCGAAACCAGGGGGAGGGCCGTGACATGGTGGGTTCGAGAGAACCGGGCTGGAGGGCAGCGGGGTGCCGATCGATAACCGGAAGACCACGCGGTTCGCCTCGCGCCTGCGCTGCTGGTGCGAGTCGGAGGACATCACCCTCTATGCTCGGGTGGCCAACCTGAGCGAGGGGGGGATGTTCCTGCAGACGAGCACGCCCCTGGACGCGGGCCGCCGGGCGCGGGTGCGGCTGGGGGGCGGGGTGGTGCACGAGGTGACGGCCGAGGCCACGGTGATGTGGAATCGGTCCCGGCGTCAGGACAAGGGCCCGGCCGGGATGGGCCTGCGTTTCGAGGGGTTGGATTCTGGCGCTCAGGACTTGTTGAGGCGCATCATTTCCAATGAGCAACGGGGGCCCCCGTTCGGCCTCTCGTAGAAACTCCACCACATGCGAATCGCGATCATCTCCGACATCCATTCCAACATCGAGGCCCTCACGCAGGTCCTGCGCGTCACGGAAGAGCAGAAGGTGGACCGGATCGTGTCGCTCGGCGACATCGTGGGCTACGGCGCCTCGCCCAACGCGTGTTGCGACCTGGTGCGCTCGGTGACGGAGGTGACGCTGCTGGGCAACCACGACGCCGCGGTGGCCGGGCGCATGGACTACTCGTACTACTACGACGCCGCGCGGCACGCGCTCGACTGGAGCGCGAGCGTGCTGTCCGACGAGAACATGGAGTGGCTCAAGACGCTGCCGTACACGTACCGCATTGGGGACGTGGGCTTCTGTCACGGCTCGCCGGTGGAGCCCCGGGCGTACGAGTACATCTTCGCGCTGGAGCAGGCGCGCGAGCTCGCGCCGTACGTGGAGCACCTGCCCGAGGTGACGTTCATCGGGCACAGCCATTTGTGCAAGGCGTTCGCCATCGGCAATGGCGAGGTGCATGACGTGGTGGCGCAGAAGTTCGGCATCCGCCGGGGCTACAAGTACATCATCTCGGTGGGCAGCGTGGGGCAGCCGCGCGACTACGACAACCGGGCGTGCTTCGTCATCTGCGACACGGGCGCGCGCACGGTGGAGTACATCCGCGTGGAGTACGACATCGAGGCGGCGGCGCAGAAGATCTTCGACGCCTCGCTCGCGCTCAACTTCGGCAAGCGCCTGTTCCTCGGGGTGTAGCGGGCTCTACCTTCGACGTGGGCTGGTTGTACACGATGAGACACGTCATGGCCTTCGCGTTGCAGCGCGCGAGGGTCATGCGACACTCTTCATCCATGGCCCTCCGCCGCACTCCCGAGTCCGAGTCCACCGGGCGCAACGCCCCGTCCGTCGAGGCGGCCTTCCAGGCGGCTCCCGCAGAGCTGGTGGCGGAGATCCTCGAGGGGGAACTTCACCTCAGCCCTCGCCCGGCCCGGCCGCACGCCAACGTCTCCTACAACCTCGCGGGCCTGCTCTCGGGGCCCTTCAAGTTCGGCAAGGATGGGCCCGGTGGATGGGTCCTCCTCGCCGAGCCCGAGCTTCATCTCGGCCCACGTCCGGACAAGGTCGTGCCGGATCTCGCCGGATGGCGGCGCGAGCGTCTGCCCCGTGCCGTCGGTGGCGCGGACGCTCCCGCGCACTACGAGCTCGCTCCGGACTGGGTTTGCGAGATCCTCTCCCCGGGCACGCGGCGCGTGGACCAGGGCCCGAAGATGCGCATCTACGCTCGCGAGGGTGTGCGGCACCTGTGGCACGTGGATCCTCTCACCCGGACGCTTGAACTCTTCCGGCTCGCCGAGGGCCAGTGGCGGCGCGGCGAGTGCTTCACCGGCGAGGGCCGCGTCCGCGCCGAACCCTTCGAGGCCGTCGAGCTGGACCTGGCGCTCGTTTGGTCAGAGTGAGTCCCGGGGTTGCTCTGGCCGCATGAAATACTACGAACTGGAAAGAGACCCGTCGCCCCGATACACGGGCAATCTGAACGCCAAACATACGTGGTGGTTGCCCGGTGTGGAGTCCTGCCCTGTCTGTGATTTGCAACCAGAAGGGGGGACATTGGCCCAATATCCGTGCGTGGACCTGTCGGGTCTGTCCTCGGAGGATCAGAAGAAATTGTCCAGTGCCTGGCCCGTCCCGCGTGAGGAGTTCATCCGGAGGCGCGAGCTGGTGCGCCCCCTGGCGCCTCCCGACGCCGTACTGGAATCAGGAGCGGCGTTCGGCCCACTCCAGGGCACAGGGGTGGGCTCCTTCGGCCAGCTCGTCATGCAGAACCCCTGGTCCCTTTGTCTGCGCCGCGAGGCCCTGGAGCACTTGAGGAACGCGGCCGTGCGTGGCCTGACCGGCTGCCCCACCCAGGTGCGGTTCCGCACCAAGAACGCACCCGAGCTGCGAGACATCCAGCTCGAATCCCACGGGCGATTCCATCCGGACTGCCTGCCGCCCCCGAATCCTCCGTGTCCCACCTGTGGTGTCTCCATGGGCCACGGCGTCCCGGACCCGTATTGGCTCGACGCCTCATCGCTGCCGAGGCACGTGGACATCTTCCGGCTGGCCGATGCCTCCACGCTCATCATCGCCAACGAGCGCCTGGTGGACGCGGTGCGCCGCCTGGAGCTGGACGGGGTCGTCTTCAAGGAGCTGGAGGCCCGCTGAGTCCTGGCGCCGGGCGGAGGCTCACTCGTCCTCCGCCGGCTCCGTGCCCACCCGCTCGTCGTAGGCCTTGCGCGCGGCTTCCACGTGCTCGCGGTGAGCCAGCGCCCAATGGGCCAGCGCGTCGAGCGGGACCAGCACGTCCCGCCCCAGTTGGGTGAGCTCGTAGTCGACCCGGGGTGGAATCGTCGGGGTGACCTTCCGGGTCACATACCCGTCGCGCTCCAGACCCCGCAGGGTGGCCGTCAGCATCTTCTGCGACACGGTGCCAATGCCCCGCCTCAGCTCGTTGAAGCGCTGACTGCCATCGGCCAGCGTGACGATCACCAACACCGACCACTTGTCTCCCACCCGCCCGAGAACGTCTCCGACCGACCGGCAGACTTCCGAGGGGAGGTTGAGGTTACCCAGTTTCATTCAGGTGCCTTCTTGTGCGCTTTTCCAGTCGCCGTTACACACTGACTCTCCTTTAGATACCAACCCGTCAGGGTGGGTCAAGACGAGTCGGGGAAACCCATGAGCACAGAGACGAAGGACACCACGGTGCTGGTCACCGGAGGGTCGGGGTATGTGGGCAGTTGGGCCATCGGTGCCCTGCTGCGGCAGGGGTATCGGGTACGCACGACGGTGCGCCACCTGAAGCGCGAGGACGAGGTGCGCGCGGCCGTCGCCCGGGAGGCGGGCAGCGCCACCGAGCGTCTGTCCTTCTTCGTCGCCGATCTCCTGCGCGACGAGGGGTGGGAGCGCGCGGCGGAGGGCGCGGAGTACATCCTGCACGTCGCCTCGCCTCTGGCCACGGGGGAGTTCAAGGGGCAGGACCTCGTCCGCCCGGCCCGCGAGGGCACCCTGCGGGTGATGAAGGCGGGCGCGCGGGCGGGCGTCAAGCGCGTCGTCATGACGTCCTCGCTGCTGGCCGCCCTCCCACCCGCGGGCCACGACGACTCGCGTCCCATCGATGAGTCCGTCTGGACCGATCTCTCCGGCAAGGACATCAACAATTACACGCGCTCGAAGACCCTGGCCGAACAGGATGCCTGGGACTTCATCCGGCAGTCGGGTGGCTCGATGACGCTCGCCACCGTGCTCCCCGCCATCATCCAGGGGCCCGTGCTGGGCAAGGACTTCTCCGGCTCGGTCGCGATGGTGGCTCTGCTGCTGGGCGGGAAGATGCCGGCCCTGCCACGGTTTGGCTCCAGCATCGTGGATGTGCGCGATCTCGTGGACCTGCACCTCATGGCGATGACGGCGCCCGAGGCCGCCGGCCAGCGGTTCGCCGCCGCCAGCGATTTCCTCTGGATGACCGACATCGCGCGCACGTTGCGCGAACACCTCGGCGCTCGTGCCGCGAAGGTGCCGACGCGGGTGCTGCCCGATGTCGTGGTGCGGCTGCTGGCGCTCGTCAATTCGGATCTCCGTCTGCTCGCGCCCAACCTCGGCCTGCGGCAGGAGTTCTCCTCGGCGAAGGCCCAGCGGCTGCTGGGTTGGCACCCCCGCCCGGCGGCGCGCTCCATCCTCGATGGCGCGGAGAGCCTGCTGCGCGAAGGCCTCGTCTGAAAGCCGCACGGCTCCCGGCGGTGTTGCGCCACCCTGGCGTGGTGACGGAGTGGCACCAGCTCAGCACCGACCATCGCGCCGAGCTTTCTGCTCTCCAGTGAATAGGCGGACCGCGCCTCGGACGGACGGACCATGGACGGTCGAGCCGCCCGTTGGGTAGAGGAGAAGAACATTCCCTCCTGGAGGCCCGCCCATGTCCAAGTCCGTCCTGGAAGCCGATGTCGCCATCGTGGGAGCGGGACCCGCCGGGACGGCCGCCGCGCTGCACCTGGGTCAGCTCGGGGTGAAGCGCGTGGTGCTCGTGGACCGTGCGGACTTCCCCCGGGACAAGACCTGCGGCAGCGGGGTGAGCCCCAAGGGCATCGGTTGTCTGAAGACGCTGGGCGTCTGGGACGCGGTGGAGCCGCACGCCTACTGGATCAAGGGCCTGCGGCTGACCACCCGGGGCAACGAGACGATGTTCCTGTCGGGAGGCGAGGCCGCCGCCGCCATCATCTGCAACCGCCGCACGCTCGATGAGATCCTCCTGCGCCGCGCGCAGTCGCTCGGGGTGGAGTTCGTCCCCAATTTCCTCGTGCGCTCGCTCCTCGAGGAGGGGGGGCGCGTGGTGGGCTTCCAGGACGACGAGGGCCGCGAGGTGCGCGCGCGCTACACGGTGGTCGCCGACGGGGGACACTCCAAGCTCGTCCCCGAGCGGGGCCCCAAGTCCATCCTCCAGGCCATCATGGGCTGGTGGGAGGGCGTCGAGTTCACCCCGCACCACGTGGAGATGATCTTCGATCCGCGCGTGGCGCCCTGGTACGTCTGGCTCTTCCCGGAGAACGACACCCGGGTGAACATCGGCATCTGCTACCGGGACGACGCGCACCAGCACAACGCCCGCGCCCTGTTCCAGCAGATCCTCGACAGCCACTTCGCCCCCCGCCTGCGGGGCGCACGGCAGATCGGCGGATGGAAGGGACACCCCATCCTCTACTCGTACTCCATCGAGAGGCTGCACTCGCCCGGGCGAGTGGTGATCGGCGAGGCGGGACGCATGGTGCATCCCGCCACCGGAGAGGGCATCTACCAGGGCATGCGCTCGGGCATCCTGGCGGCCGAGGCCCTGCGCGACGTGCTCACCGGCGCGAGCACCGAGGCGCGCGCCTTCGAGCGCTACGAGTCACGCTGCCGCCTCGCGTACTCCGCGTCCTTCGCGGCGACCCGGCTGCTGCAACCCCTCATCGACTCGCCCGTGCTCGACACCGTGGCGAAGGTGCTGCCCAAATCCTTGCGCAACCGGGTGGCGGCCGCGCCGTAGGGCCGGGGCGGGTGGGGTGCCTCCCGCGGCGAGGCCTCACCGCGAACGGCACGTCAGATCCCCCGAGGCGCCGCTCAGCTCGCTCAAACCCCTGCAGCTCGCCACGTCTCCGCCCTCGCAGGCCACGTGCAGCAGCCGCTCGCCCTCGGTGCTCTCGCCCTGCCGCAGCGGTGGGCTGAGGAACAGCACGCCCAGCACTCCACACGCCGAGGCCGACCCCGAGGCGCAGCGTGGCCCGGCCGCCTGGGTCACCTCGTCGAGGAACTCGCACGCCTGGCCCGCTCCGAGCAGACACGCGCGCTTGAGCAGTCCGGGCAGCTCGAACACCGGCCGGGGCGCGAGCGGCTCGTCGCGGAGTTCATCGTAGAGGGCGAGGCAACCCAGCGCCGCGCCCCGGTCGCACGCATGGCGGAAGAGCGCCCGCCGGTCCGTGGTGTTCTTCTGACGCCCCTGGGCATCGAGCATCTCGAGCACCGTCAGCCGGCACGCCTCCGGTGAGCCGAGCTCGCACCCCCGCGAGAGCAGTTGTCCGGCGCGCGGCTCGGCCCAGGGGCCCTCGGCGCGCAGGAGCATCCCCTGGCGCGCGCACGCCTCGCCATCGCCCGCCTCGCACGCGCGGGCGAAGAATCCGGCGGCCTTGTCGGCGTCCTGCGCGACGCCGCGCCCCGAGTAGAACGCCTCCCCGAGAATCCGGCAGGACGGGCCGTCACCGGCGTCACAGCCCCGCTGCGCGAACAGGGCCATCCATTCCCACTCCGGCTCCCCGCCTTCCCGCAGGGCCTCCTCGGCGAGCCCGTCCACCGCGAGCCCACACGCGCTTCCGGGAAAGCGCTCGCAGGCGTCCTGGAGCCCCGCCCGGGCCGCCACCGCGTCCCGCGCCACCCCTTGTCCCCGCAGCGTCATCAGCGCCTTCAGGGCACACCCCTCGCCGTCTCCCAGGGTACAGGCGCGATGGAACAGCTCCGAGGCCGCGGGGAGGTCCGGGCCTTGTTCCTTCACCAGGCCCCGTATCTCCCACCGTCCCAGCTCGGTGCAGCCCGCGGCCACGTCCAGCGCGCAGGCCCTCCCGGCAAGCTCCACCCGCCGCCGCACCTCGCACTCCGACAGGGTGTCCCGTGGCGAGTCCCGGAGCGCCTCGCGGCAGCCGGCCGCATCGGCGCAGACCTCCGGGGAGGGCTCGGGCGCGAGCGTGCTCATTGGGGGCGTGGTGGCACAGCCGCCGAGGGCCAGCCCCAGGGACAGGAGCACGACGCGGAGGGAACACGGTGCCTGGGAAGCCACGGGAGCACGAGGGTTCATGCTCCCATGACACTTCCGGCTTCTTTCCGGGTCATGACGCCTTCATGAAGAATCATGAAGAGACACGGCCCGGAGCCCAGGGGGATGGTTTCCCGCTCAGGACTTGAGGTAGCGCTCGAACACGAAGCCGAAGTCCTTGACCCAGTACTTCTGCTGCGCGCCGAGGAACCAGGAGAAGGCGGCCTGGTTGAGTTCCTTGAAGGTCTCCACGAGCGGCGCGCTGCCCGCCTGGCCTCGGCCCAGGGTGGTGGAGGCCAGCTCGATGCTGGTCTTGGCCAGACCGAGCGCCACCTCGTTCTCGTGCATCAGCTCGGAGATGCGGAAGAGGGCCTTGTAGAGATCCTTCACCTGCTCGAGGTGCTTCTTGTGCACGTCGATGGAGAAGTTCTTCGCGCCGAGCTGGAACTTGATCTCCACGTCCATGTCGATGGTGCCCGCGGTCTCGAGCTTCACGTTCGACACCGGGTGGGAGCCGTAGCTGTAGCGGTGCAGCATGCGCTTCTTGCTGGCGGCGCTGGTGCCATCCAGGTGGATGAGGGCCTTGTTGGTGAAGCAGTACTCGTCGGACTTGGACTTGATCAGGAAGAAGATCTTCTCCTGGTCCTCGTGCATCACGTAGTCGTCGGCATCCACCTTGTCGTAGTCGGCCGGAGCGATGACCGAGCCGATGTCACTGAGACCGAGGGCGTCGGCGGCGAGTTTTCCGAACATGTTCCTTCTCCTGGGGCAGGGCCATGACACATGAGCGTGCGGTGGCCAGGCGAAGCATAGCCGCGCGGCCAGCGCGAACGGCCCGGCCGGTGGCGCGAGCCTGAATCGTCCCGCTCATGAGACGTGCGAGGCGTGCGAGGGAGTGGGCTTGTCGCGCCTCCCGGCAAGCCCACTCGGAGGGGCCTGACGTGTCACCTGGCCTACCGCTTGCTCACGGGCGCCGCGGGGACGATTGACCGGGCTCGCCGCGCGCCTCACCCTGACGGGCATGGCACGGGACGAACAGGAGCGCGAGGACGCCTTTCCCCGGGCACCCTCTCGGGAACAGTGGGCGAGGATGAGCGAGGAGGAGCGGGTCCGGGTGGTGGAGTCCTTGCCCGGCGAGGTGACGTGGGACGAGATGGCGATGCCGGAGGGAGACCTGCACTCCCAGGCGAAGATGGGCGCGTTGCAGGCCCTCAAGGGGTACTTCTCCCGGCAGCGGCGGCGGGTGTACCTGGGCACGGAGCTGCCGGTGTACTACCCCGCCGAGCGCCGTTTCGCGCCGGACCTGTTGGCCGTGCTGGACGCCGAGGCACACCCTCGAAACAAGTGGGTGGTGAGTCAGGAGGGCAAGGGGCTGGACTGGGTGCTGGAGGTTCACGTCGGCGGCGACCGGAAGAAGGACGCCGAATACAACGTGAAGCGCTACGCGCGGCTGGGCATCCCCGAGTACTTCATCTACGACCGGGCCCGTCAGCGGCTGGAGGGTCATCGGCTGCCGTCCAGCGAGGCGAGGGAGTACGTCCCCATCACCCCGGAGCAGGGCCGCTATGGCTCGGAGGTGTTGGGGCTGGAGTTGCAGGTGGAAGAGGGGCGGCTGCGCTTCTGGGCGGGACACGCGCTGTTGCTGGAGTACGAGGAACTCATCGCCCGGATGCAGGAGATGATGGTGGGGCTGCAGCGGCGCGCGGATGAGGAGGCCCGGCAGCTCGAGCAGGCGGAGCGGCGTCTGGCGGACGAGACACGGCGGCGGGAGGAGTTGGAGCACCGCCTCGCGGAGTCACAGGCCGAGTTGGAGCGCCTCAGGCAGCGCGGGGGGTGAGCCGCATCGGTGAACGAAATTCCTGGATTGGCTTGATTCCCGGATTTTCCCTGCCGCACGCTGGTGCCCATGATTCCGACCCCTTCGAAGGTCCATCGTGTCTCCTGGCTTCCCGCGCGCCTGATGGCGCTGGCCCTGTTCGCCGTATCGCTCTCCGCGTGCGCGCCCGACGTGCCGCCGGACCGCGGTGAGACGGTCACCCGGAACGAGGAGGCGCTCCCGAGTGGAGGCTGGCAGGTGCTGATGGCCAGTGGCGGCGCACCCATTCGTGGCATCACCCGCCGCTCGGACGGGGTGTTGCTCGGTGGGGCGAGCTCGGGCCATGGCATCACGGTCTGGGTGAGCCGCGACAATGGCGCGAGCTGGTCCGTCCACGGCTCCGTCGTGAGCAACCCGGCCGTGGAGTTCGGCGACGTGACGATGCGCGCCATCCCGGGCACGCGCACCGTCTTCTGTGCCTTCCGCGAGTTCGCCAATGGGCAGTTCCGCGTCACCGTCACCCGGAGCGACAACGATGGGGATGGCTGGGTCTACGACAGCACCGTCGTGGGTCCCGTCTCCCGCTTCGTGGGGGCGCCCTTCCTCTTCCAGCGCGCGAACGGCGATCTGCAAGTCTATTACGACTCCGAGCTGCTCGCCGAGCAGGGGGGGTATCCCGGTCACCAGTGGATCGCCATGCAGGGTCGCAGTGGGCTCACGGGGCCGTGGACCGCGTATGGAGTCGTCGCCGTGTCGCGTGACAAGCGGGCCGGGGCGCTGAGTCGCGAGGGCATGGCGACCGTCGTGCAGCTCGGGGGCGACCGCCTCATGGCCGTCGTCGAGGGGGTCGAGCCGTTCGCCACGGGGGGCGCTCGCGCCAACATCATCAACGCCGTGCAGTCGTGGGACGGTGGCAGGACGTGGGACGACTCCCTGCGCCGCACCGTCTACCAGTCGCGGATCGATCCCGCCTCGGGGCGGCGCTACAACGCCTATGTGCCCTATGCCATCCGCGTGGGCAACGGTCCGGTGGGCGTGGCCTTCTGCACCGACGAGGACAAAGCCGGAGCGCCGGACCTGTCGAGCACGCCTCCCGATCAGCGCCACTGCCATGTCGGGTTCGTGAGCACGACCACCAACTTCGAGACCTGGTCCAGCCCGAGTCCCGTCTGGACGGCAACCTCGCGCAACTACACGCCGGGCCTCTTCGAGCGGGCTCCCAACGACGTCATCGTGGTGATCGACGCGCTCGGCGGCAACCGCGTCCTGCGGCGGTAGGTCCGCGCGGGGTCCAAGCTGTCTCGGAGACCGTGGGGACGATTCAACGGAACTCGTTCACGATGTAGACGCCCGCACGAGGAGAGTCCACGATCGCCGTCCCTGGTAGGGATTCGGGCCGCTTGCGGAGTTGACCCAGCCCGAGCCGCGCCACCGCGCAGATGGGCACCTGATCGCCTCCATTCATCGGCTGGGCGGAGTAGTACCGGATGATGGCCTGGGGCCCACTCGTCCAGACCCGGCCATAGAGCCGGGCCGGCGCTTCCAGGAGTCCGAGATCCTCGTCCAGAATACTCTCGACATTGCCCTCGTAGAGGGTGACGGGGGTGGTGCTGGTCTGGTTCGCATCGAGCACGACCCAAGCGGATTCGCCGACGAACATCCTCAAGTAGTTCATTGCCTTGGGCGCGTCCGCCGGGCACGCCTCCGGTCCCGGAGTGCCGTCGGCCCGGAGGGATACGCGTCCCGTGGCGGTTCCAGGGCAACCCGAGGACATCAACAAGAGCAGGGCACAGCCCGAGAGCACGAACGTGTTGGAGGCCATGTCTTCGCTCCTAGCGCGCTACGAGATACGGATCTAGTTGGATGAGGGCCTGCCGGAGTCCATCGTACCGGTAGATTTCGAGGAACAGACTCGTCCAATGGCCTTCCTCCAAGAAGGCGCTTTTGTCCACGACCAGGGCCATGACTCCCGAAGCGCCGGGGGCGATTTCACGAAAGGTGGTGCGAATGGCGACCGCTCGCTCATCACCTCTGTCCTTGGTCACGAGTCGAGCCGACGTCATGCTCCAAGGCTGCTCGGGATCGAGGTTCTTGATGGTGAGGACGACCGCGGCCTTCCCTTTGCCTTTAAATACCTTCGCCTCCACGGTGGCCCTCTCATCCCTGCCGGAGAAGCGGTCCACGACCTTGAACGGCGTCTGCGCGAGAGCCCCCGAGGCGATCAGTGTGGCCAGGGCGTGATCCTCCGAGGTCTCCTCCTTGCGGTAACGCGCGTTCTCCTCGGTGAGGGTGCCGTTCTCCTCGAGCGCTCGCTGAAGGGCGGAGTGCATGGCCGCGTAGCTGTCGCGATCCTTGAACACATCGACCTGTTGGTCCGCCCAGTCCCACGCTTGGCGCCTCGGAGGTCTCAGGAGGAACGACACCTCGGTCCCATCCGCCAGCGTCACGAGCAAGGGAATCGCCTCGTCGGCGTTGAGGTCATGGAGCGGCTCGAGAATGACCTTGTTGCGGACCACCGACAGGGGCTCGAGTCGCCCCTCCCACCCCAGCATCTTCGTTCTGTCTGGATCGACCGGCTTCTCGAAGCGAAGCGTCGTGACGACCGCTCCCTTCACGGAGACGCGGTGGGTTTCCTCGTGCGGGTGCTCCGAGAGGAGAAGGGGACGGACGGCGGGTTGATCGCGCTCGTTCGCCAGGGTGTTCGTGGCCACGAGGACAAGAAGCAGGGTAGACCGCAGGAGTAGGGGCGCGCGCATGTCCCAGATGACTTTACAAGGCGGGTCCGGGGGTCTTCAAGCACGCGCGCTCCCCTCGGGTCAGGTCACTTCTTCTGGCGCAGCAGCCCCAGCAGATCGTTGCGCACGTAGCCGTCGAACCATCCCCACGGCGTGTCGGTGCGCGCGGCGAGTTCTTCGACTTCCGCCCGGGGCTGGCGCAGCAGGGCGCGGCCCGCGCGGGTCAGCTCCAGGTAGTCGCCTAGCAGCCGCTTCTCCTGGCGCCGCAACAGCACGCAGCTGCGCTCGTTCGGCGACAGGGGACCCTCGCGCAGCAGCCGCTCGTCCTCCTCCAGCGTGGTGGGGAAGGCCTTCAGCCGCTCCTCGCAGGCCGCGGCCAGCGTCCCCAGCACCCGTTCCTCGCACGCCACGCTCACCGGCGCGATCGTCTTCGTACCCGACAGCAGCCGGTTGGACAGGGCGAGGAACTCGTCGGGCGACGCGTGCGCCATGCGCAGGAAGGAGAACACCGACCAGGACGCGAGGTACTTGCCCTGGCGCGACACCTTGAAGGGATGTTTCGCCGTGGCCGAGGCGAGCCCGAACATCTGCTGCTTGACCGATGCCAGCGGATCCCCCGGGGGCAACCCCACGGAGAGATACACCTCGTCGTTTTCCTCGTTGCCGTCGGGCACGAACCCCGAGTGCAGCAGGAACACGTCGCTGCTCTTGGCGCCGTAGTGCGTATGGATTTCCGTTCCGGCCGGCACCGCGCGCTGCGCGATCATCCGGAACGTCTGTCCATCCTCCGAGGTCGACCAGAGCACGTCGGGCGGCTGGCGGTGGTTGAACATGTCCGACAGCGGCACGAGGCTCGGTCCCTGCAGGCCCCCCTTGAGCGAGAACAGGCGCGAGTACAGCGAAATCCGCGCCCAGACATACTCCTCGAAGCCGAAGCGCTCATACTCGGGCAGCTTCTCGCGCAGCTGCGCGTACTCCTGCTCGAAGGACTGGCGCTGCACCTCCACCAGCCGCTCCAACTGCGAGCCCTTCATCCGCGCGCGCTCCTGCTCCGAGTAGAACAGGGGCACGTGGGGGTAGGCCTCGGGCAGGCTGTCCACGAAGGGCTTCCAGAAGGAGTCCGCGCCCCGGTGCTTCTCCTCGAGCAGCCAGGAGGCCAGGTAGAGGAAGTCATTGTCCGGCTGGAGCTGGGACTGGATGCGGCGCCCGATGTCCGACGCCTTCGCGCGCTCCAGCGTGAACAGGTGCGTGGTGGGAATCTGGAGCACCACCTCGCCCTCGGCGATGTCGGTGCGCGCCAGCACCGAGCGCTCCCCATCCGCCTGCCGGACGATGTGCATCTTGGGAAACAGCGCTCCGCCTTGTTCCATCCACCGCAACAGGCTCGACAGCTTCTGCTCCGAGGACTCGGCGGAGGTCCTCAATCCAGACGTCGCGGGGGGGCTCGGGGGGGAGGCGGAGTTCATGGGTGGCTGGGGACGCTACCCCAGGCCAGGACGAGCGCGGAAGTCGCCCGCGCGGGCCCTACCGCGAGGAGTCCTCCACGAAGGCGAGCACCTGCTGGAAGGGCACGTCCGACAACAGGCCGAACAGCTCGTGGGAGGCGAGCCTCGCCCGGGACACGCTCGGCGAGGCGATGCCACAGAGAAACCTCGCCAGTTGCCGGGGCGAGGCGAGGGCCTCGTGCCGCTCGGCGCGCAACCGCTTCAACCTCTCCACTTCCCGTTCCCCCGGAGCGGGGACGGCCAGGGCGGGCAGGGGACCGGGGCGCTCGCCCGCGCACCAGTCACAGTGGCCACAGTCGGCCTCCAGGTCCTCGCCGAAGTAGGTGAGCAGGAAGCGGGTGCGGCAGCCCTCGTGGCCGGCGAAGTCCAGCACCTGGCGCAGCCGCCGCACGTCCCGGCGCTCGCGCTCGTCGAAGCGCTCGATCATCGTCCGGGTGAGCGTGGCGGCCTCGACGTCGCCGCGCGTGCGCCGGTAGCCCTGGCGCACCCCCGTCACCTGGAGCTTCAGCGCCCCCTGTTCCTCGAGGTAGTTGAGCGCGGCGATGATGCGCGCGCGCGGCTCGCCGAGCTTCCGGGAGATGTCGTCGAGCTTCAGCAGGGACCACGTCCGCTTGGCCTCGGCGAGGGCGAACACGCGGCGCAGGAAGTCGGCCCGGGGGGCATCGAAGCCGGCGAAGACCTCGTCGAGCGGCCGCAGGGCCTGGAACTTGTACTCGGTATAGAACGGGCCCGTGGACTCCAGCAGGCCGTCCAGCTCGAGGTAGGTCATCAGCGTCTCGATGACCAGCGGACGCACGTCATGGCTCTGGGACAGCTCGTGGAGCGAGACGTCGAAGGTGTCCCCCTGGCCGAGCACGTGCTCGAGCACCCCGGTCACGGCCTCGGGCGTGGGCGTGTCGCCATAGGTGAAGTTCTCCAGGACGACCACGTCCTCCCGGGCCGCGAGCAGCTCGCAGTCCGAGGGCTGGCCGTCCCGTCCCGCGCGGCCGATCTCCTGGGCGTAGTTCTCCAGGCTCTTGGGCAGGTTGCAGTGGTAGACGGCCCGGATGTCGCTCTTGTCGATGCCCATGCCGAAGGCGATCGTGGCGACCACCACCGCGTCGGCCGAGCCCATGAACCAGTCCTGCACCTCGTGCCGCACCTCGGGCGCGAGGCCCGCGTGGTACGCCCGGGCGGACAGGCCGTGGTCGGTGAGGAAGCGGGCCGTCTCCTCCGCCGTGCGCTGGAGCGTGACGTAGACGATCGTCGCCCCCCGGGGGCGCGAGCGCAGGCGCGAGAGCAGCAGCTCCCGGCGCGCGTCACCGCCGGGGGTGGGGGAGACGTGCAGCGTGAGGTTGGGCCGGTGGAAGCCCGTCTGGACGACATCCCCGGGGGCGATGCCGAACGCGCCCGCGATGTCCCGGGCCACCGAGGGCGTGGCGGTCGCGGTGAGCGCCAGCACCCGCTCCACCTTCAGCGTCCGGGCGAGCGGGGCGAGCTTCATGTAGTCGGGCCGGAAGTTGTGTCCCCACTCGCTCATGCAGTGGGCCTCGTCCACGGCGAGCATGGAAATGCGCACGCCGCGCAGCGTCTGCAGGAAGCGCTCGTTGGCCAGCCGCTCGGGCGCGATGTAGAGCAGCTTGAGCGTGCCCGCCTTCAAGTCGGCGTAGAGCTGGCGGAGCTCCTCCGGCCCCAGCGTCGAGTCGAGCCGGGCGGCGGGGATGCCCCGGCCCTGGAGGAAGTCGATCTGATCCTTCATCAACGCGATGAGCGGGGAGATGACGAGCGTGAGGCCCTCCAGCATCAGCGCGGGGAGCTGGTAGCACAGGCTCTTGCCAGCCCCGGTGGGGAAGATGGCGAGCACGGACCGGGCCTCCAGCAGGCGCGAGACGACGGGCTCCTGCCCCTCGCGGAAGCCGGAGAAGCCGAAGACGGACTGGAGCACGTGGGCGGGGGAGGGCATCGGGGGGCTCGGGAGGGGAGGAGGGTCGCGCAGCATGCGGCGGGCGAGGGCCCCGCGCGAAAAAGGGGTGCGTCCGCCCGGAAATGGCGTAGAAAACCGGACCCATGCGCACCTACAGCCCTCGTGTTGGCCGGACGTTCGCTGCCCTCCTGATCGCCTTGCTGCTCGCCGCCCCCGCCGGCTGCCGCAAGCCCGCTCAGCCCTCGGAGGCCTATGTCGAGGCGCAGACGCGCTTTGGCAAGCTGTACGCGGCCAGGGGGGACGATGCGTTCGTGGACCCCGAGCTGGCCGCCATCGAGGGGCTGCTCGCCCAGGTGCCCACCAACAGCCTGGACGCCCCGGCGGCCAACGAGCTGCGCGCGCGCATCGAGGAGGGCAAGCAGCAGGCCCGCTCCCGGCAGCGCGCGCTGGACGAGGTCCGCGGCCGGGCCAGCCAGCCGGCACAGATGCCCGCGGAAGGGTATGGCGGCACCCGGTCGTTCCCTTCCTCCCAGCCCACCGAGGCGGCCGAGGCCGAGGATGCCGGGACGGATGCCGGCACGGCGGGAGGCGCTCCGGGGGTCGGCACGCCCGCGACGGAGCTGGCGAGCGGCTTCTCTGGCTGCTTCAAGCAGGGTGAATCCTTGCAGGTCCAGGGCCGGGGGCAGCGCGACCGTTGGGATCTGTCCGACAGCCCGGCGTGCCGCCAGCAGTTCGCCGCGCTCCAGGATCAGGTGTTGATCATCGAAGAGGGCAAGGTGCTCGCCCTGGTGCCCAAACAGTCCCTCCAGGCGATTCCCACCGATGGTGGGACGCCGAGCCCCGCCGCCGACGCGGGCCGTTGAATGAAGCGCGTTTTCGCGCGGTTTCCTTTCTCCCACCCCTTTTCCCTCTCATCGCGCCCCTCATGAACGAACAGACCTTCATGAAGTTGATGCAAGTGCTCCCCAAGTCCGCGCTGTCCACGGCGGTGGGGATGGCCACGCGTCTGCCCGCGCCCGCGCCGTTGCACCGGGCCGCCATCAAGACCTTCGCCCGGCTCTACAACGTGGACGTGGCCGAGGCCGAGCACGCGCTGGAGCACTACCCCACGTTCGCGGAGTTCTTCACCCGCGGGCTCAAGGGCGGCGCGCGCCCCATCGATCCGGGGCAGAAGGTGGTGGTGTCCCCGGTGGACGGCGCGGTGTCCCAGGTGGGCTACTCCGAGCACGGCCGGGTGTTGCAGGCCAAGGGCATCCACTACACGGTGGGCGAGCTGCTCGGCAACGAGGCCGCGGCCAAGCCCTTCCACGGCGGCGCCTGGACGACCATCTACCTGTCGCCGCGCGACTACCACCGCATCCACGCCCCGCTGGGCGGCAAGGTGACCGGCTACGCCTACCTCCCGGGCGAGTTCTGGCCCGTCAATCCCGCCTCGGTGAAGAACAAGCAGTCGCTCTTCTGCGTGAACGAGCGGCTCGTCACCTATCTGGACACGGTGGCCGGGCAGTGCGCGGTGGTCAAGGTGGGCGCCACGTGCGTGTCGCGCATCAAGGCGGCCTATGAGGACATCGTCACGCACGAGGGCAAGCCCGGCAAGGTGCACCGCTATGGCGCGGGGCTGCCGGTGGACAAGGGTGGGGAGCTGGGGCGCTTCGAGATGGGCTCCACCGTCATCCTGTTGTTCGAGCCGGGCCGGGTGAAGTGGGACGACAGCCTGCAGCCCGAGGCGGTGGTGCGCATGGGCCGGCGCATCGGGGAGATTCCGTGAGCAAGATTTCCGGCGTCAAGGGCATGAACGACATCCTCCCCGGCCAGGTGGAGGTGTGGCAGCACGTGGAGCGCACGGCGCGCGAGGTGTTCTCGCGCTTCGGCTACGGCGAGGTGCGCACCCCCACGGTGGAGGACACCGCGCTCTTCGTGCGCAGCGTGGGCGAGGAGACCGACATCGTCGGCAAGGAGATGTACACCTTCGAGGACAAGGGCGGCCGCAGCCTGTCCCTGCGCCCCGAGGGCACCGCTCCCGCGGCGCGCGCGTACATCGAGCACTCGGTGCTGAACCAGGAGCCGCTCACGCGCTGGTTCTACATGGGGCCCATGTTCCGCTACGAGCGCATGAAGACGGGCCGCTACCGTCAGTTCCACCAGATCGGCGCCGAGGCGTATGGCTCGAAGGAGCCCGCCCAGGACGTGGAGATCATGGACGCGGTGGTGCAGCTGCTCCAGAAGCTCGGGCTCACCGACGTGTCGCTCAACGTCAACTCACTGGGCGACGAGGCGTGCCGGCCCGCCTACCAGGAGAAGCTGGTGGGGCACCTGCGCGCGCACGTGGACGAGCTGTGCGCGGACTGCAAGGTGCGCCTGGAGCGCAATCCCTTGCGCGTGCTCGACTGCAAGCAGGAGCGCTGCCAGCAGATCGCGCTCGCCGCGCCGAGCATCCTCGAGTCCCTGTGCGAGCCGTGCCGCGCGCACTTCGGCGACGTGCAGCGCAAGCTGGGGGCGCTGGGCATCAAGTACGAGGTCAACCACCGCATCATGCGCGGGCTGGACTACTACACGCGCACCACCTTCGAGTTCATCGCCGCGCACCCGGTGCTGGGCACGGCGAGCACGGTGGGCGGCGGGGGCCGCTACGACAAGCTGATGAAGAGCCTCGGGGGGCCGGACGTGCCCGCGGTGGGCGTTGGCATCGGCCTGGACCGGCTGTGCATCCTCCTGCAGGAGGGTGGTCAGCGCTTCTCCCAGCCCACCCAGCTCTTCATCGCCGTGGCGGACGAGGGCTCGGCGGACGAGGCGCTCGTGCTGGCCAGCCGCCTGCGCCGCGAGGGACTCCGGGTGGAGCTGGACACACGTGGTGGCAGCCTCAAGAGCCAGATGAAGCGCGCGGACAAGGTGGGCGCCACCTACACCCTGGTGCTGGGTGAGCGGGAGCGGCAGAGCGGGGAAGCCCAGCTCAAGCCCATGGCGGGTGGAGACCCCCGGCCCGTGAAGCTCGCCGAGCTGGCCCAGGAGCTGCGCGCCTCGGGCACGCCCGCCGCCTGAGAGAGTCTTCGGGGCTCCCGCGCGTCGCACCGCGCGGGGCCCGAGCGCCGATGAAGCCCTTGCTCACCGTCATCGCCGGCCCCACCGCCTCGGGGAAGACCGCGCTCGCCGTGGAGCTCGCCCTGCGGCACGGGGGAGAAATCATCGGCGCGGACTCGCAGCAGGTGTACCGCGCGTTCGACATCGGCACCGCCAAGCCCTCGGCCGAGGAGCTCGCCGCGGTGCCCCATCACCTCGTCTCCGTGGTGGAGCCGCTCGAGCCCTTCTCCGCCGCCGAGTACCAGCGCCGGGCGGACGCGGCCATCGCGGACATCGCCTCCCGGGGGCGGCGGGTGTTCGTCGTGGGCGGCACGGGCATGTACCTGCGGATTCTCCTGCATGGGCTCGTGGAGGCGCCCGGCGCGGATCCCCAGTTGCGCGCCGAGCTGGAGGCGCTCGCCGCCGCCGAGGGCCGCGAGGCCGTGCACCGCCAGCTCGCCGAGGTGGATCCGGAGACGGCCGCGAAGCTGCCTCCGCAAGATCTGGTGCGCGTCATCCGGGCGCTGGAGATCCACCGCCAGACGGGCCGGCCCGCCTCCGAGTTCCGCCGGGAGCATGCCTTCGCCCCGAGCCGCTATCCCTTCCGGATGTACGTGCTCTCACCGCCGCGCGAGGCGCTGTACGAGGCCATCGACCGGCGTACGGAGGCGCTGTTCGAGCGGGGCCTGGTGGAGGAGGTGCGTGGGCTCATCGCCCGGGGGTATGCCGAGGCGGCGCCCATGCGCAGCGTGGGCTACGCGCAGGCGAAGGCGGTGGTGGAGGGCCAGCTCTCGCTCGAGCGGGCGCGAGAGCTGGTGGCCCAGGAGACGCGCCGCTACGCCAAGCGGCAGCTCACGTGGTTCCGCAAGGAGCCCGGGGCGCTCTTCGTGGAGCCGCCCTATGACGCGGTGAGGGCCGCCGAGGCGCCTCAGGAGGCGTAGCGCCCCGTCTCCCCGGCCGCGTCGTGCGGCGCCTCGGCGGAAGCGGACGAGGTGTCGGGCACCAGGCCCATGAGCTGGCGCAGCAGGCGCTCGGGATCCACGGGCTTGGGCAGGAAGGCCTCGGCGCCGGCGTCGAGCGCGCGCTGGCGCACGTGGGGCCGGTTCATCCCGCTCATGACCACCACGCGCGTGTCCCGCGTGAGCGGGTGTTGCTTGAGCCCCTCGCACAGCCGCAGTCCGTCCACCCAGTGCAGCACCACGTCCAGGAGGATGGCGGTGGGAGGCCGCCGGGCCACCGCGCAGAACAGGGCCAGCTCGTCGGCGAAGGCCACCACGTGGGCGCCCGTGGACTCGAGCAGCTGCGTCATGGCCTCGCGCTGATCCGGATCGTCGTCCACGATGTAGTAGAGGTCCGGCTCCATGGTGGGAATCGTCGTGGGCAGGGGCTCCACGGCGGTGCGCACCCAGGAGGACATCGTCTCGCGGATGCCGGCCCAGCGCGCCACGGACAGCAGCACCTGGGGCGAGGGGGCGGGAAGGCCCAGCACGCCCGAGCCGACGGTGCCCGCCGCGGCGACGCGGTGGCGGGCGGTGAGGAAGGCCTGGGGAGCGCGGCGTCCGGCGCGGCGCAGCCAGGTCACGGCGCGCGCACCCGCGGCCGCGTCATCCAGCAGATCCCCCAGGCCGTCGCGCACGTACCGGCGCTCCAGGGCGGGGGCCTCCAGGCCCGCGTCCAGCAGGGCCACGGCGGCGCGGCTGCACGAGGCGAGGGTGTCCGACAGGCCCACCTGGAGCGGGTGGCCGAACGCGGCCGCGCCCACCACGAGCTGTCCGGGCGCCACCAGCAAGCGGCCCGGCCCGTAGGGCAGGCGCGTGGTCTCCAGGGCGAGCAGCTCGAAGCCCTCCTCCACGAGCCCGTCGCGGGCGGCCATCATCAACGCCTGGCACAGGTCCGCCGGCGTCACCGCGGGGCCATAGGCGAGCGCGTACACCGAGTGGGCGCCCGGCAGGAGGACGAGCCCATCCACGGAGGGCAGGGGAGACATCCACAGCCGGGCGAGCGGCGGGGGCCCCATGCGGGGCGAGGGCAGCCGCAGGCGCGCCTGCACGGCGGCCACGGAGGGAGCGGGCTGGAAGCCCGGGAAGAAGGAGTCGCCGAGCGACGCGCCCGCGCCCGTGGCGAGGGCCACCGCGTGGAAGCGCTCGCCACTGCCCTGGGCGCGCACCACGAGGGGACCATTCTTGCGCACCGCCGCCGGGGCATCCGGCGCCGAGGGCAGGTGCTCGACGCGCTCGACGCGCCGGGGCACGAAGCGCGCGCCCTGGGCGGTGGCCGCGCCCGCGAGCGCCTCGCGCACCAGCGTCAGCCCGCCCTGGCCCTGCGGCCACGCATCCACCACCCACAGGCCCCCGGCCGACGCGGGCATCACCTCGCGCTGGCCATGGGAGAGCAGCTCCACGCCGCGCAACTCATGGGCGCGCCACTCCTGGGGCACGCGGGCGCCGAGCGCGGCCAGGCGCGAGCGGCACTCGGGCGTGAGGATGGCGGGGGGCGCCACGGAGTCCGGGTCTCCGCTCTCGTACACGCGCACGTCGAGCGCGCACCCTCGGGCCCGTCCATTGAAGATCAGCGAAGCGGCGAGTCCCGCTCCGGCGATCCCCCCACCGACGATGGCCACCCGTGATCCACTCGCCAGCCTGCTGCCGCTCATCCGCGCCCTCGCTCCACCGTCCATCGCGACCTCTGGGGGGTAGTGAAACCGTCTGTCAGTGCCGTTGTGCTGCCTTGGGGGACGTCAGGTCCGAGCCGCCGTACACCACCACGCGATCCCGGCCCTCGCGCTTGGCTTCGTAGAGCGCCGCGTCCGCGGCCCTCAGCAACTCGTCGGTGCACGTGCGCGGCTGGGCGGGGGAGTGATCCGCGATGCCCACGCTCACGCTCAACCCGAAGGGGGCGGGCCGGCCGTCGCTGCGCGTGATCTTCACCGTGCGCAGGCCCGCGCGGATGCGCTCGGCGAGCACCGCCGCCTCGGCGGCCGTCTGGTGGGGCAGCAGCGCCACGAACTCATCGCCGCCGAAGCGCGCCGCGAAGTCCACCTCGCGCAGGTTGGTGCGCAGCAGGTTGGCGAGCGCCAGGATGGCGCGGTTGCCCACCTCATGGCCCATGCCGTCGTTGATGGCCTTGAGGTGATCCAGATCGATGACCACCACGGACATCGGGTAGTCGTAGCGGCTCGAGCGCTTGAACTCCTCGTCCAGGCGCATGGACAGCGCCCGGAAGTTGGCCAGGCCCGTGAGCGCGTCCGTCTGGGCCATGGCCTTGAGCCGCTGCTGCTGCTCGCTCTGGCGCAGCGCCCGGTTGATGCGGGCCATCAACTCGCGCGCGCTCGCCGGCTTGTGCACGAAGTCCACCGCGCCCAGCTCCAGGCAGCGCTCGAGCGTGCCCTCGTCCGAGTCCCCGGTGATGAAGATGACGGGCACGGACTCGGTGGCGCGCTCGTGCTGGAGCGACTCGAGCACGGCCAGGCCATCCTCGCCGCTCTCCAGAAAGCGATCCAGGAGGATGAGATCCGGGTGCTGCTCCCGGGCGAGCTCCACTCCGGACTGGCCGTCGCTGGCGCTCAGGACTCGGTAGCGGGCCGAGAGCAACTCCGTCAGGCTGTCGCGGGTGCCCGCATCATCCTCCACGACCAGGATCAGGGGCATTTCTCCGTGTCGGTCGCGCTGCCGCATGCTCTGCTCCGCTTCCTGCGCCTGGCCCTGGAATCCGGAGTGCGTGTCCCGAGCGAACCGCTCGGAGGCCTCGCCTGCCCGCTCTTCCTCCGCCGCCCTGCCCATGTCCTCCATCACCCAAGACCCCCGGCCGCCTGCTGATCCCCGGGGATTTTCTTCTCCGGGGATGGACAACCCAGGAGCAAGGGCCGTGCCGCTCAACCGTCCCGATTCCGGACCGTGATTCCGGGGGTTTGCGATCAGCACGTGGGCCGCCTGGCGGCGGGATAGGCAAGAGTTGCAGCATTACCTGGAATGCGGTCCGGTAGGAATTCCCGGAAGGGAGGGGTCAGCGTCGGGGATTGAACTGCACGCGCCGCCCCCCGCCACCCCCCATGATTTGAGGGGGAGGGGTCTCCAGCCCGAACTGCCACCACATGGGCTCGTAGGGTTTCATCTTCAATTTCTTGTCGTTCTGAAGGGCCGACAAGCTGCTCTTGAGCTTTTCGTCGGAGGGGTTGGCCTCGACCGCCCGCCCGAGCACCTTGAGAGCGCCGTCCTTGTCCTTGTTCTGCAGGAGGCACCAGGCGTAGACGGCCCACACCACGGACTCCTTCTTGCCGGAGACGACCGCGGCCTCGAAGGACTTCTTCATGGCGGCGCTGTCCTTCTTCTGGAAGAAGAGGGCGCCCTCCATGGCCTTGGCCAGGTAGTTGCGTGCGCTCGAGCGGGCGAAGTGCCCCTGGGCGCCTTCCAGGTCCTTCGACATGTACTTCAACATTCCAATCTGGGAGTGCACCTCCGCGCCCACGAGGAACTGCCACTTGTCGTAGACGAGACCGGACTCGAGCATCTTGACGGCCCGCTCGAGGCGCGCCTGGGCTTCCTTCTGGCTGGTGGGCTGGCCCTGGAGCTCGCGCTGCACGGCGGCCATGATGGCCTGGAGTTTCTGCCCGATGCGTCGGCCGAGCCAGATGTAGGAGCCCAGGAAGGCGAGGGTGCCCGGGACGAGGGCCGCCCAGATGTTGAAGCCGGCGAACTTGATACCCAAGGTGATGGCGAGGCCCGCACCCAGGGCGATGAGGAGGTTGTACATGGCGCCCGTTTAGCGATCAGCGCGGGGGACCGCAATCTTCGGATGCGTCCGGCGCGGAGTCGCGGTATACGTCTGCCCGTCCCACCCCCAAGGGGCCCTCTGTCGAAATTGGTAGACGAGGCGGACTCAAAATCCGCTGCGGCTGACCCCGCGTCCCGGTTCGAGTCCGGGGAGGGCCATACCTGGGACGTTGTCGCCCAACGAGCAGAAGCACGCCTCCCAGGCGCGGATGACTTCCTGACATGCCCGGCGAGAAGACCCGATGAAGGTGCTGCTGGTGGAGGATGACGCCGGGCTGCGCGAAGGCATGGCGGAACTCATCGCCGAGCAGACCCCGGTGCGCGAGGCGGGCAGTGTGGCCGAGGCCCTGCGGGCGCTGGGAGAGGAGTCCTTCTCCCTGGTCCTCACGGACCTGCGCATCGGCGACAACAGTGGAGGCGGCGGGCGCATCATCCTCGAGGCGGCGCGCAAGCGGCTGCAGCCGGTGGCCATCGTCAGCGCCTCGTCCGCCGACGAAGTGGTGCGGGTGCTGCGGCCCCACGAGCCGGACGCGGTGCTCAACAAGCCCTTCCAGATCGAGGACATGATGCTCCTGGTGGAGCGCTTCGTGCGGTTGCGGCGCGAGGTGGAGCGCCTGGCCGCGGGAGCCGTGCCGCCCGAGGACGCCTGGACGACGGAGCCCACCACGGGCCTGCGGCTGTCGCAGCGGCCGGACGGGGGCTTGTGGATGCGTCTGGCGCCGGGAGCCAACCACCGCTCGCCGGGGGGCCGGGGCCACGCGGCCCTGGTGGTGGAGGGCTCGCTCGAGGTGGATGGCGAGACGCGCGGACGCGATCACTACTTCTTCCTGGCGGCTGGACCGCGCGAGCTGCGCACCCAAGAGGGGTGCCTGGCCGTCTCACTCCCCGTGGACGCGTGAGTCTCTGGCCCGACACCTTCCTGGACGAGGCGCACCTGGGGCGGCCCTCACGGCGCGCGGCGACCGCGGCGCTCGAGGCCCACCTGTCCGTGCTCAAGGGCGAGCCCCTCAAGCTCTCGCTCGCCGAGGCCCTCAAGGACGCGGGGGGGCTGGGGGGCCAGGAGCGGCGCTTCACCGCGCTGGCGGTGCGCGAGCTGTCCCGGCACCAACGGCTGTTGGATCTGGCGGCGCGCACGCTGGGCCACGCGCCGAGCAAGATTGGGCTGCTGGAGGATCAGGCGCTGGTGCGCTACGTGCTCTGGCGGCGGCTCTTCTGTGGCGCCAACTGGGCGCGCATCGGCCCCGAGGTGAAGCTGCCCGGCCCCGTGCGCCCGCGCACCCTCAAGGATGATTTCCTCGAGCGGGTGGTGCAGTCGCCGCTCGCCGAGCCTCCCTTGCCGGAGTCCGTTCCGGAGCGTCTGGCGACGCGCTACTCCTTTCCCACCTGGCTGGTGCTGCGCCTGGCCGAGCTGCATCCGGAGCCCGTGCTGGAGGCGATGCTGGCGGCGCTGGACGAGGAGCCCTCGCTGCACCTGCGCGCGCGCCCCACGGGCAGCCGCGACGAGGTGCTCGCGCGGCTGGCGGAGGAGGGCGTGGCGGCGGAGCCGGTGGCGCTGGCGCCGGGCGCGGTGCGCATCGCCGAGGCAAGCCACAAGATCTTCGAGACGCGGGTGATGCGCGAGGGGCGCCTGCAGGTGCAGGACGTGGGCAGCCAGCTCATCGTCGAGGCGTGCCGTCCCCTCCCCATCATTGACGAGGGGGGGAAGGGGGGCTCGCTCGCGGGGTGGACGGTGGCGGACGTGTGCGCGGGGGCGGGAGGCAAGACGCTCGCGCTGGCGGACGAGGTGGGCAAGGCGGGACGGGTGGTGGCCGGAGATCGCTCGCGCCGCCGGCTGGCGCACGCGCGCGAGCGGGCCCGGGAGCTGTCCCTGCGCCACGTGTCCTTTCCGCACCCGCTGCCCCTGGAGTCGGCGGACGTGGTGCTGGTGGACGCGCCGTGCAGCGGCACGGGCTCGCTGGCGCGCGAGCCGGATCAGAAGTGGAAGCTCAGCGCCAAGGCCGTGGCGGAGTTCCACACGACGCAGCTCGAGCTGCTGTGCGAGCTGGCGCCCCAGGTGAAGCCCGGCGCGCTGGTGGTGTACGCCACGTGCTCGCTGCTGCCGGAGGAGAACGACACGGTGGTGCGCGACTTCCTCGCCCGACAGTCCGGCTTCAGCCTGGAGCCCCTGGCGCCCGTCTTCGGCCCCGAGCGGGCGGCCCTGCTGTGCGACGGTCCCTTCCTGCGTGCCCTGCCGCCGCGGGTGCCGGGGGGCGGCTTCTTCGCCGCCCGGCTGCGCAAGGGGCCGGGGCCGGGTTGACAGTCCGGTCGCGCGCACGCTACGCAGGAAAACCCCCTCTTTCCGCGAGGTTCGCGCCCGGTGGCAGCCGACCCCAAGCAGTCCGAAGCCCTGCGACAGATCCAATCGGCGTTCGAGTCCGCCCAGCAGAAGATGAGCGAGCTGCGCAAGCAGGTGGAGACGCACTCCGCGCTGGCGCAGGCGAAGACGCGGAGTGACTTGCTCCAGCAGGAGAAGGATCGGGTGCTGCGCGATCTGGGCGAGGCCGTCTTCAAGCAGGTGCAGAAGGGCCGCCTGGAGTTGCCCTCCTCGTTCGCCCCCCTGCTCAAGGCGATGGAGCAGGTGCAGCTCAAGGTCGAGGCCCAGTCGCGGGAGATCAGCGATCTGCTCCAGGAAGGGGAGGAAGCGGCCCAGCGCCTGAAGCAGAAAAACAGCGGGTCCGCGCATTCGGGAGTAGCGACCCGCACGAAGAAGTTGTAGAAGAGCGCCGCTTTCGACGGCGGCCACTCCCCAGGTGGCCACTCGCGTTGTGGGGCTATAGCTCAGCTGGGAGAGCGCTTGAATGGCATTCAAGAGGTCATCGGTTCGATCCCGATTAGCTCCACTGGAAGAAGAGACGAGGCCCGGCGGTCACCCCTTCGGGCCTCGTCTCCCTCCGTCGATGGCAACAGAAGATGAGGGGCTATAGCTCAGCTGGGAGAGCGCTTGAATGGCATTCAAGAGGTCATCGGTTCGATCCCGATTAGCTCCACAACGTGAAAGGCCCACCCGGTGAAAATCGGGTGGGCTTTTTGCTTTTCACGCCTCGTGAAGCTCGCGTGGCCCTCACGAGCGCACCGGCTCGAGCCCGGTGGGCCCCATGACGTGAAAAAGCCCACCCGATGAAAATCGGATGGGCTTTTGCTTTTCCGCCTCGTGAGAGGCCGCCCGGAAGCGGCCCGGCCCTGCTCAGGCCTCGCGGATCATCAGCATCTGCAGCAGATCACGCAGCATCTGCTTGAGACCGCCGGCCTCGGGCAGGGTCTGCAGGATGCGCGCGGCGGCGTTGGTGGAGCGCTCGATGATGCGCTCGGTGGCGGAGCGCCCGCCGTGGATCTCCACCAGCTCGCGGGCGCGCTGCAGCATCGTCTCGTCCTTGGGGCCGGGGATGCAGAGCGTCTCCATCTCCTGGCGGGCCTCGGGCGTGGCGCGCAGGTAGGCGGCCAGCAGCGGGAAGGTGCGCTTGCCCTGCGCCAGGTCCGAGTCGGTGGGCTTGCCCACCACCGAGGACTGTCCGTACAGCCCCAGCAGATCGTCCCGCAGCTGGTAGGCCGTGCCCACGTAGCGGCCGAAGCGCTCCAGCTTGTTGATGATCTCCGGCGCCGAGCCGGACAGCATGGCCCCGCAGACCAGCGGCGCGGTGAAGCCGTAGAGCGCCGTCTTCAGGTAGGCCACGCGCAGCGCGTTGTAGATGGACAGCTCGGCCAGGGGCTGGTGCGGCAGCCGGATGTCCATGTACTGCCCGGCGGCGGTGTAGCGGCACACCTTGAGGAAGTAGCGCGTGGCCACGTCCGCTTCCGGCAGGTTGCAGCCCAGCATCACTTCCAGCGAGCGCCCGTAGAGGTGATCTCCGATGACGATCGCCAGGTTCTCGCCCAGGCGCCCCTCGCCGAGCATCTTGTGCAGCGCCGCGCCTCCGCGGCGGGTGTCGGCCTGATCCGCGACGTCGTCGTGGATGAGCATGAAGGTATGGAGCAGCTCGGTGGCCGCCGCGAACCGCCACAGCCCCGAGGGGGCGCGCGTGTCACCCCGACCCAGCGCGTAGCCCACCAGCACCAGGGCCGGCCGGATGCGCTTGGAGGGCCGCAGGCTGTAGCTGCGCACCTGCTCGAGCACCTTGTTCCACGCGGGATCCAGATGGCGTTCGTCCTCCAGCTCCAGGATCTGATGCAACACGACCTGGGTCTGGTACTGGACCGTCTTCGCCCACGACGTGAAGTCAACGGGGGAGGGGGGAGCCTGCTGCTGCTGCTCCGCCGCCGGCGCCTCGGCCTGGGTAGAAGACTTCCGCTCTTTCATGACCGAGTAGGGTGCACTCGAGGTTCCGCGCGTCGGCATTGTATCTTGCACTGCGGCCACCAGCGTCAGCATGTAGAACCTCCGGGGCGGACTTCGGGGATCAAGCTCGCCCCTCGGACATTCCTCGATATTTTACTATCAGAAAAATTTTCTTCGAGCAAACAACTTCTTCCGAAGGAAGGAATACTGCTGCTGAAATCGGCAAGGAAGAGCCCCGCTGTGGAAACGTAGCTTGGGTCACGCAATACCCGTGAGGTTCTTTCAGCGGCGGACGTTTCCCCGCTCCCGGAACGAACAAGCGGCCGAGCCCTCGAGGAGCCGCGGCCGCTTGGGTGTGGGCCCGAGTGAGCCTGAGTGGGGAACTGACTCAGGGGGCGTTCTTGAAGATGGCCATCACGTCCTTGAGCAGCTTGACGGACTCGGCATGGGGGCGCTGGAAGGCGTTGCGGCCCATGATGGAGCCGAAGCCGCCGCCGGCGGCGATCTGACGGATCTCCTCGAGCAGGTCCTCGGTCTTCTTGGACTCGCCGCCGGAGAAGATGACGATGCGCTTGCCGTTGAAGGCGGACTTCACCACGTCGCGGATGCGGTCGGCCATGGTGGCGGTGGGGATCTTGTACTGCTCGTAGACCTTCTTGGCCTCGGCCTGCTCGAGGAAGTCCTGGGGCGGCTTGACCTTGATGATGTGCGCGCCGAGCTGGGCGCTGATCTGCGCCGCGTAGGAGATGACGTCGATGCCCGTCTCGCCCTGCTTGCTCATGTTGCCGCGCGCGTACGCCCACACGATCGTGGGCAGGCCGTAGTCCTTGGCCTCGGCGATGATCTCCCGGAGATCCTCGTACATGGTGTTGCGCGCCCCGGAGCCCGGGTAGATGGTGTAGCCCACCGCGGTGCAGCCCAGGCGCACGGCGTCACGCACCGAGGAGGTGATGGCGGAGATGGGGTAGTCCGTCTTGGCCAGCGTGTCCGAGTTGTTCAGCTTGAGCACGAGCGGGATCTCGCCCATGTACTTGCCGGCCACCGCCTCCAGGAAGCCCAGGGGCGCGGCGTAGGCGTTGCAGCCCGAGTCGATGGCGAGCTGGATGTGATAGTCCGGATCATAGCCGGCCGCGTTGGGTGCGAAGGAGCGCGCCGGGCCGTGCTCGAAGCCCTGATCCACGGGCAGGATGACCAGCTTGCCGGTGCCCGCGAGCGTACCGGTGTTGAGCAGGCGGGCCAGGTTGGCCAGCGTGCCGGGGTTGTCGGACGGGTACCACGAGAGGATCTGCTTGACGCGATCGGTGTACGCCATGGGGTTCCTCGATAGGGGGCTCGACGCCCCGGGACTTGAATAGGCGGCGCGGATTCTTCCCACGCGAACGGCCCGCAACCAAGCGGATCATTCATTTCTTCGTCGCTCTGGTGTCTCTCTGCGGGAACGATTCAGCCTCCCGGGAATTCCAGGCGGGAGATGCCGCGCCGCGTCGAGCCGGATCCAGGGTATTCACGGGGCAACGGAGGGAAGTCCGTGGTGGAACGCAGGACATCGCGACGTGTCATGGGGCTGGGGTGGGTGCTCACCGCGACGTTGGCGGGAGCGCAGGTAGCGCCACCGCCCACCGCGCCCCCGGCGGTGCCCGTGCCCAACGGGCAGGTGGAGTCTCCCGCGGCGCCGGAGCTCATCCCCCAGGTGGGCGAGGCGGCGGAGCAGTCCGTGCCCGACGAGGGTCCGTCCTCGGCGCCCGGCGAGGTGAAGCGCACGCCGCTCACGCTGGAGCAGCTCGTGCGGCGCGCGCGCGAGCAGGACGCGCGGGTGGAGGCCGCGCGCGCGGAGCTGCGCCGGCTGCACGCGCTGCTGAGCGAGGCGCGCTGGGCGTGGTTTCCCAAGTTCGAGACCCGGGTGGGCCTGGGCGGCCCCATTCCCGAGGCCCGCAACGACGGCCTGGGCGGCCCTCCCACCACCCAGGCCTCGCTGGAGGGGGATCTCGACTTCGGCCGCATGGGCGTGACGGCGTTCGTCGAATCCAACGCCGTGCTGCCGCTCTACACCTTCGGAAAGCTCAAGGCCCTGGAGCAGGCCGCGGAGCAGGGCCCCGTCATCGGCAAGGCGCTCCAGGCGCGCGCCGAGGACGAGGCGGGGTTCCAGGCCGCGCAGGCCTTCTTCGGCTACCAGCTGGCGCGCTCGGGGCTCGCGCAGCTCGAGGAGACCTCCCAGCGGTTGGAGGACGCGGCCGGGCGCATCCAGGAGATGCTGACGGCCCAGTCCGATCAGGTGTCGAGGATGGACCTGTACAAGGTCGGCTACTTCCGCAAGCAGCTCGACGCGCGCCGGGCCCAGGCCGAGCAGGGCCGGCAGCTGGCGCTCGCCGCCATCCGCCTGCTCGCGGGCACCCCCGCGGACGAGCCCGTGGAGGTGGCCGAGGTGGAGCTGGAGCCGGAGGAGGCCGAGGCGCCGCCCGCGCTCGAGCAGGCCCTGGCCACGGCCGAGCGGCAGCGGCCGGAGCTCGCCGGCATCGCCGCGGGCATCCTCGCGCGCGAGAAGGAAGTGTTCATCCGCGAGCGCAGCTTCTATCCGGATCTCGGCCTCGCGGGCTTCCTCACCCTGCGCTTCACGTCGAGCGCCACGCGGCAGCGAGATCCCTTCGCCTACGATCCGTACAACGATCGGGAGGCGGGGGTGGGGCTGGTGGCGCGCTACACCTTCGACATCCCCGTGAAGCAGGCGCAGTTGGATCAATCCCGGGCGGAGCTGGACAAGCTCAAGGCGCAGCAGCGGCTGTTGTTCTCGGCCATCCGCCTGGAGGTGACCCAGGTGCACGGGGCGCTGGTGGCGGCGCGCGATCGCGCCCAGGCCCTCAGCCAGGCCGAGCGGGAAGCGCGGCGCTGGGTGACGGCGGCCCTGAGCGCGTTCGAGCTCGGCACGGGGGGCACGCGGGATCTCATCGAGGCGTTCACGGCGTTCGCCCAGGCGTCGGCCGATCGGGCCCAGAGCTGGCATGACTTCCAGGTGGCCCGGGCCCAATTGGATCGGGTCCTGGGCCGGGTCCCCGGCGCGCCGTGAATAACCCGGCCGCGCGGAGTGTCCTGGCCCTCATCGTCTCACCCTGTTTCACCCCTCAATGCCGGAGCCCCCATCCATGCTCGTCCCCCTGCTCACCGCCGTGCTCCTCACCGCCTCGCCTGGTCCGCTCGAGGTCGTGAAGGAGGGCAACACCAACGTCCAGAAGGTCGCCTCCGCCAAGGCGGCCACCGCGGAGCAGGTCTACCAGGTGGTGGAGCGCTTCGTGGACTTCGGTGAGCTGTCCAAGCGCGCGCTCGGCGAGACGTGGAACAAGCTCACCGCCGCCCAGCGCAAGGACTTCTCCAGCACCATGGAGGGCCTGCTGCGCGCCTCCTACGCCCAGAAGGCGCTCGGCCAGGGCCGCACCCAGGTGCACTACGGCAAGGAGTCCATCGAGGGCAACGAGGCCAGCGTGGACACCACCGTCAACGTCAACCGGGACAAGTACCCGGTGAACTACAAGCTCTATCGCTCGGGCGACCAGGCCGGATGGCGCATCTACGACGTGGTCACCGATGACGTCTCGCTCCTGGACACCTACCAGGAGCAGTTCCGGAAGATCCTCGCCACCAAGGGCTTCGACGGGCTGCTCGCCACGCTCAAGGCCAAGCGGGCGCAGATCGAGAAGACCCTCATTCCCTGAAGCGCGGAGGAGGAGAGGGCAGGGGCCCTTCGACAGGGCCCCCACTCGAGCGATTACAGAGGCTTCTCGTAGACGCGGAAGACCTTGGAGCGCTTGCCGCCCATGGACTCGATGGCCCGGTTGACGAGGTGGTTGTCCTCGAGCGTCCAGGAGATCTCCCCGCCCTCGAAGCCCAGCTCGCGCGCGGTGCGCAGGGTGTCCAGGTAGAGGATGGCGTCCAGGCCCCGGCGCCGGTAGCCCTCGACGGTGCCGAGCAGGATGAGGCGCAGCCGGCGGATCTTGCGCGAGGCCAGCAGGAGCTTGGCGAGCCCGATGGGCAGGCCGAACGTGGTGAGCCGGCCGTTGGCGGCCTTGAGGGCCTCGTTGGCATCCGGGACGGTGAGGCTGAACGCCACCGGCTCACCCTTGACCTCGCCGATGAGCACCAGCTCCGGGCGCACCATCTGCTTGAGTTCGCGCGCCAGGTTGTCGAACTCGGCCTCGGTCATCGGCACGAAGCCCCAGTTGTTATCCCAGGCCTTGTTGTACATGGCCTTGATGCGGGCCACCTCGCCGTCGAAGTCCTTGAGGTTCACCGGGCGCACGGTGACGCCCTCGCGCTGACGGATCTTCTCCGCCACGCGCGCCACCTTCTCCGGCGGCGGGGTGGAGGAGGACAGCTCCCACGCGTACAGGTCCTTCACCTTGGCGTAGCCGTTGGCCTCGATGAGCGCGGCGTACCAGGGCGGGTTGTACGTCGTCATGATGGCCGGCGGGGTGTTGAACCCCTCGACGAGCAACCCCACCTCGTGGTTGGTCGAGTAGCTCATCGGGCCGATCACCGAGGTGAAGCCCTTGGCGCGCAGCCAGCCCGCCGCGGCCTCGAACAGCGCCCGGGCCACGCCCGCGTCGTTCACGCACTCGAAGAGCCCGAAGAAGCCGACGTTCGTCTTCTGGAACTCGTTGTAGCGCGGGTTGTTCACCGCGGCGATGCGTCCCACCACCTGTCCCTCCCGGCGGGCGAGGAAGAACTCCACCTCGCCGAACTCGAAGAAGGGGTTCTTGCGCGGGTCGATGAAGTCCCGGCGCTCCATCTCCAGGTGGGGCACCCAGTTCGGATCCCCCCGGTAGATGGTGTAGGGGAAGCGGATGAAGGCCGTGCGCTCCGCCGAGGTGCGCACGGGCGTCACCTCCACGTTGGCGGGGAGGGGAGGCAGGGGAGTGCTGCCTGCTGCGGTGGACGGTTCGGCGGCGGCCATGGGTGACTAGCTCCTGTCTTCGCGACCGTTGCGGATGAAGAGGTTGGCGCCCTTCTCCAGCAAGAGCCCGGGGATGTTCGCGCGCTTCTCCCACAGCTTCATCGGCATCTGCCCGAGCTTGCGCAGATCCTCGGACTGGAGGTTGGCGGCGCGCCAGGTGAGCGTCTCCACCGCGTCGAACAACCGGCCGGCCACCTCGCGCGAGGACATGCGCGAGAGCTGATCCAGCGAGAAGCCGTTGGGGGCGAGCTCCCCGGCGGCGGCGGCGGCCCACTTGTCCGACGCCTTGTTGTTGCGCACGAGGGTGTGGGGACGGGCGATCTGCACCGGCGTGTAGCTGGAGGGCCGCGTCTGGGGGATGACGTCCATCTTCTTGCCAATCTGCTCGAAGATGTCGAGCACCCGGTCGAGCTGCTCGTCGGTGTGCGTGGCCATGTAGCTGGTGCGGATGAGCGCGTGGCCCGGCTCCACCGCGGGCGGGATCACGGGGTTGGCGAACACGCCCGCCTCGTGCAGCGCCTTCCAGAAGCGGAAGCACTTGACCTGGTCGCCGATGAGCACCGGCACCACCGGCGTCACCGACACGCCCGTGTCGAAGCCCATGGCGCGGAAGCCGTTGTGCATCTTCTCCGCGATGTCCATCAGGCGCGCGCGCCGCTCGGGCTCGGCCTGGATGATCTCCAACGCCTTGAGCGCGCTCGCCACGGAGGCGGGCGTCATGGACGCGGAGAAGATGACCGAGCGCGACTTGTGGCGCATGTAGTTGATGACGTCCTGGGGCCCGGCGAGCACGCCACCCAGCGACGCGAAGCTCTTGGAGAACGTGCCCATGACCAGGTCCGTCTCCGCCTCCAGGCCGAAGTACTCGGAGGTGCCCCGGCCCTTCTCGCCGAGCACGCCCATGGCGTGCGCGTCATCCGTCATCACCCGCGCGTTGTACTTCTTCGACAGCTCCACGATGCGCGGCAGGTCGCAGATGTCGCCCTCCATGGAGAACACACCGTCGGTGACGATGATGCGTCCCGCCTTGGGCTCCTTCTCCACCGACTGCTGCAGCAGCTGCTCGAGGTGCTCCAGGTCGTTGTGGCGGTACTTGCGCTCGGTGGAGAAGGACAGGCGCACGCCGTCCACCAGCGAGGCGTGGTTCTGCCGGTCCGCGAAGACGATGTCGTGGCGGCCCAGGATGGAGGCCATGGCCAGGTTCGTCTGGAAGCCCGTGGAGATGACGAGCGCCGACTCCCGGTTGAGGAACTTGGCGAACTGGTGCTCCAGCTCCTCGTGCAGCGCGAGCGTGCCGTTGAGCAGCCGCGAGCCCGAGCACGTGGTGCCGTAGCGCTCCACCGCCTTGATCGCCGCTTCCTTCACCCGCGGATCCGCGCTCAGGCCCAGGTAGTTGTTCGAGCCGACCATGATGACGCGGCGGCCTTCGATCTGGACCTCGGTGGCGCCGAAGGACTCCTCGATGGCGCGGAAGTACGGGTAGAGTCCCGTGGCCTTGGCGATGCGGTAGTCGTTCCAGTTGCGGCACTTGTCGAACACGTCACTCATGGCTGTCTTCTCAATCCGGGGCGCACACCGGGGCCGTGGGGTATCCGGGCCTCGCGGCGAGGGTCCTTCTCGGGGGGGGCGGCGTGGCGTCAATATTGAGTCACTTCCCAGGTGTCAAGGCATCGGCCCCTCCCACGGGCTCCCTCCTCGGTGGCCCTCGGTGCCTTCCCACCTCGTGAGAACTCCCACCCGCGCCCCTACCGGGCGTCCGAGTGCGCAAGGGTCTGCACACCCCGACTCGATTGCCCTGGTTGCGGGGGGGCGAGCCCAGGGGTTGGCCGGAAGGTCCGGCGCGGGGAAGGGGTTGGCACGGGAATCGGGAGGCCCGTGACAGGAATCCGGAAGTTTGCTCTTTGAGGGCCTCCACTGGATTGGGGTCAAGGCTTGGCAGAGTCGCATCGACAGCGGTGGTTCGAGACCTTCCTGCGGGCGTCGCTCACGCGGCCCGGGCGGGTGCTCCTCGCGTTCACGCTCCTGGCGCTGGGAGGCGCCCTGCTGGCCGGACGCCTCGAGTTCCGCGGCTCCTTCGTGGAGCTGCTGCCCGAAGAAGCCCGCGAGGTGAAGGATCTCTCGCGCGTGTCGCAGAAGGCCGGCGGCGACGGCTACCTGGTGGTGCGCGCCCAGGGCCTGCCGCCCGAGCAGCTGCGCGCCTTCGCCGGCACGCTGGCCCGCCAGCTCGAGACGCTGCCCGAGGTGCGCTACGTGGAGCACCACTTCGACGTGGGCTTCTTCGAGGAGCGCGGCCTGTGGCTGCTGCCCATCGAGAAGCTGCGCGCGCTGCGCAAGGACGCGGAGGCGCGGTTGCGCTACGAGAAGCAGAAGGCGCTCGCGGTGGACCTGCTCGACGAGCAGGACGCGCCGCCGGACTTCGAGGAGCTCGTGAAGAAGTACAGCCCCGAGGCGCCCATGCGCGAGTACCTCTCCAGCCGGGACGGCACGGAGATGTACCTCATGGTGAAGCCGGACGGCACGGCGGCCGATCTGGTGTTCGCGCAGAAGCTCGTGGATGACGTGCGGCGTGAGTCCGAGCAGCTCGCGCGCGCAACGCCCGGTGTGAAGCTCGACTACGGGGGGGCCTTCCAGGCGCGGTTGGAGGAGGACGCGGTGATGCGCGCGGACCTCACGCGCGCGGGCGTGCTCTCGGCCCTGATGGCGGTGGGCATCATCCTGCTGGCCACGCGGCGGCTGTGGGCGCTGGCCGTGGTGGGAGTGCCCGTGGTGTTCGGCGTGGCGTTCACGTTCGCCTTCGCCGAGCTGGCGATCGGCCACCTCAACATCGTCACGGGCTTCCTGGTGGCCATCCTCATCGGCCTGGGCCTGGAGTACGGCATCCACCTGGCCATGCGCTACTGGGAGGAGCGGCGCGAACTCCCGGTCGCCGAGGCGCTCGCCGCGGCCGTGGGGGGCACCTTCTCCGGCGCGCTCACCTCGGGGCTGACGAACGCGGCGGCCTTCTTCGTGCTCGTGTTCGCCCAGTTCACCGCCTTCCAGCAGTTCGGGCTGCTCGCCGGGGTGGGCGTCCTGCTGGCGGTGCTCAGCGCCTATGCCCTGGGTCCCGCGCTGCTCGTGCTCGCCGAGCGGCTGCGCCCGGGACGCCGGGCGGCGGGGGAGCAGGCCCCCGAGCCGTCCCCGTCGGCCTTCGTGCCCTCCGGCAAGCGCTGGCCCACGTGGGGGGTGGCCAGCATCCTCGTGGCGGTGCTGAGCCTGGCGGCCGGGTCGCTCTACGTGGCGCCCCGCGTGGGCTTCGAGACCGACATGCGCAAGCTCAAGGGTGACTCGCCCACCGTGCGGCTGGACGAGCACATCATCGAGGAGACTGGCACATCGCTCAATCCCGCCATCCTCCTGGTGAAGGACCTGGAGGAGGCCCGGGTGGTGCAGGAGGTCATCCAAGAGGTGAAGCAGCGGCACGGCGCCGACTCGGCCATCAAGATGTCCGCGTCGCTCAATGATCTGCTGCCCCAGGACGTGCCGGCGCACGCCGAGCAGATCGCCGCCATGCGTGCCTCGCTCGACAAGCTGCCCGAGGACGTCCGGGCGGATGCTCGCGTGGTCACCGTGATGAAGATGCTCGAGTCCCAGCCCTACGGGCCCGGCCAGGTGCCCCTGGAGGTGCGGCGCCGCTTCGAGGCGCTCGATGGCAAGGGCTTGTTCCTCCTGCTCCTGCCGTCGGTGTCCAACCACGACACGCGCGAGCTCGCGGCGTGGTCCTCGCAGGTGGGCGAGGTGATCGACGGGGCCCAGGCCCGGGGCGTGGATCTGGCGGTGCTGGACAGCAACCTCATCGCCGCGCGCATCTTCTCCATGGTGCGTGCCGATGGGCCCTTCATCCTCTGGTCGGCCGCGGCGGTGGTGTTCCTCGCGCTGCTCGTCAGCCTGCGCAGCTTCAAGCGCGCCTGCCTGGTGGCCGGGCCACTGTTCCTGGGCATGCTCTGCCTGGCCGGGGGGATGTACCTTTTCGACGTCAAGCTCAACTTCATCAATGCCGTGGTGTTGCCCAACCTGCTCGCCATTGCCGTGGACAACTCGGTGCACCTCTTCCATCGGTACGAGGAGGAGGGGCCGGGATCGCTCGGCCATGTCGTGCGGCACACGGGGCTGGCGGCCGTGGTGGCCACCCTGTCCAACGCGGCGGGGTATGGGGCTTTGTTGATTTCCCACCACGCGGGATTGAGATCGATTGGTCAGATTGCACTTCTGGGCGTCATGTGCACCTTCCTGGGCACCACGGTGTTCTTTCCGGCCCTGCTCGCGTTGCTCGAGCGACACAAGGGCCGGAAGGGTGGTGGTGGGGTCGAGGTTGGGGCGGGTCGGGTTCAGAGCCTGGAAATCGGCGCTCCTTCACGGGAGGTGGCCGTAGAGCCAGGGGAGCGTAAATCTGCGTGAATACAGGGACATTGGAGCGCCGCGTCCTTCCGGACGCGCCTGAGGTTCGGTTCAAGCCCGTCGACGTGGTCATCATCGTCGCCTGTGCGTTTGCCGCCTTCCTGCTCGTGGGGCCCTACAGGTGGGCTCCTGGCGCGGCGACTTCCGCTGTCACCTTCTTCATCTTCGCGCTCGGCCCCCTGGTGCTGCGCACCCTGGAGTCCTACTTCCCCCGCCAGCGCGCGCTCTCCTTTCTGGCCTCCTTCTGGCTGCTGCCCGTGGTGGCCCTGGGCCATGGCGCCATGTGTCCGCTGGTGACCGCCGTCACGCCCGGGCTGCAGGACGCCCAGCTCGCCACCCTGGATCAGCGCCTGTTCGGCGCCCAGGTGTCGGTGGTGCTCGGCCAGCTCTCGCCGGCCTGGCTCACCGAGTTCCTGCTGCTCTGCTACTACGGCTATTTCCTGTGGCCGCTGGTGCTCGGGATGACGCTCTACTTCGCCGGCAAGCGCGAGGCCTTCGACGAGTACCTCCTGGCGCTCAGCCTCTTCTTCGCCTTCAACTTCGTGCTGTACTCGCTCGTGCCGGCCATCGGCCCGCGCTACTTCCTCTATGGCGCCTTTCCCGAGACGCTCCAGGGCCTGTGGCTGACGCCCTACCTGGAATCGGCCATGCGCCAGCCGGGCTTCGCCAAGGACTGCTTTCCCTCGGGCCACACCGGGGCCACGCTCGTGGTGCTGGTGTACGCCCTGCGCTTCGAGCGGCGCGTCTTCCGGGTGATGCTGGTGCCGGGCCTGGGCCTCATCGCGGCGACGCTGGTGGGCCGCTTCCACTACGCCACGGACCTGTTGTGCGCCGTGCCCCTGCTGCTCGGGGTGGTGGGCTTCGCCATGGCCTATACCCGTTCGATGGCGCGGCGCGGAACAGAAGAGCGTCCGGTGGGGATGGACGCTATCGTGCGCTCCTGAGCAAGGGAGCGTGACGCATGAGCAGGCCGGTACTCGCGGGTAGGGTGGCCCCCCTGGGCACCACCGTCTTCTCGGAATTCAGCGCGCTGGCCCTCCAGCACGGAGCGGTGAACCTGGGGCAGGGCTTCCCGGACTTCGATGGGCCCGAGGCCGTCAAGGAGGCCGCGCGCACGGCCATCACCGAGGGCCTCAACCAGTACGCCCCGGGCATTGGCCTGCGCGCGCTGCGCGTGGCCATCGCCGAGCACTCCGCGCGCTTCTACGGCCAGCAGATTGATCCGGACACCATGGTGACCGTCACCAGCGGCGCCACCGAGGCCATCCTCTGCGTGCTGCTGGGGCTGGTGGATCCAGGCGACGAGGTGGTGCTCTTCGAGCCCTTCTACGACTCGTACGACGCCAACATCGCCTTCGTCGGGGCCCGGCCGCGCTACGTGCCGCTGCGCCCCCCGGATGCCACGCATGCCACGTGGTGGTTCGATCGCGACGAGGTGCGCGCGGCGTTCGGCCCCCGCACGCGCCTGCTCATCCTCAATTCGCCCCACAATCCCACCGGCAAGGTGTTCACCCGCGAGGAACTCGAGTTCCTCGGCGGCCTGTGCGCCGAGCATGACGCGCGCGTGCTCTCGGACGAGGTGTACGAGCACATCGTCTTCGGCCCGGCGCGGCACCTGCGCGCCTCCACGCTGCCCGTGCTCGCGGACCGCACGGTGACGGTGAGCAGCGGGGGAAAGACGTTCAGCCTCACCGGCTGGAAGGTGGGGTGGTTCATCGCGCCCCCCGCGCTCAACGACGCCGTGCGGCGCGCGCACCAGTTCGTCACCTTCGCCACCGCCACGCCCCTGCAGGTCGCCATGGCGGCGGCGCTGCGGCTGCCGGACTCGTACTTCCAGGAGCTGAGCCGCGCCTACCACGCCCGGCGCGAGCGCCTGCTCGCGGGCCTCACGCGCGCGGGGCTCGAGGTCCACTCCCCCGAGGGCAGCTACTTCATCCTCGCGGACATCTCCGGACAGGGGCATGGGGACGACGTGGCCTTCTGCCGCCACCTGGTGACGCACGTGGGCGTGGCCGCCATTCCGCCGAGCGTCTTCTACGGGCCCGAGCACCGGCACCTGGGCCGGGGCTTCGCGCGCTTCGCCTTCTGCAAGACCGACGCGGTGCTCGACGAGGCGGCCCGCCGGCTCAAGGAAGGGCTCGCCTCGTCGCGCTGAGGGCTTCCCGCGCGCCGGGCGCTCGTCACCCTCCACCGAAAGGGCGGTCCGCTCTGAGCTACTTTGGCGAGTTGTACCTGCGCTCCACGCTGCCCTTCCTCTCCGCGGAGATGACCCAGAGGGAAGTGGCCTACCTCGAGCGCGCCTTCCAGGGCCTCGCGCTCCCGGGCCCCATCGTGGACCTGGGCTGTGGCCATGGCCGGCACGCCGCCCCGCTGAACACCCGGGGCGCCCTGGCGGGCCGCATCCTCGGCCTGGAGTTGGATGCCCTGTCCCTGCGCGAGCGCCTCCCGGGCTTTCCCGTGGTGCGCGCCGATCTGCGCTCGCTTCCCTTCCGCCCCGGCTCCCTGGCCGGGGCCTACGCCTGGTACTCGACCCTGTTCGTCTTCTCCGACGAGGAGCACGTGGCGCTGTTGCGCGAGGTGGCGCGGAGTCTGCGACCGGGGGGCCTGCTGGTGTTGCACACCGCGCCGCGCGAGCGCCTGGAGTCCGAGCCCCAGGCGTCCTTCTCGGGCCGCCTGCCCGACGGCAGCCACCTGGAAGAGGAGAGCCGCTTCGACGCGGTGCGTGGTCGGGACGAGGCCACCCGCCGCTTGACGCTGCCCGACGGGCGCGTGCTCTCGGGCCGCTACGGCATCCGGTATTACCGGCTCGAGGAGTTGACCCAACTGCTGGAATCCACGGGGTTTTCGGTGGAGTGGATCCACGGCGGGCTGGAGGGGGAGCCTCCCTCGGAGTCCTCCCTGGATCTCATCGTGGGCGCGCGGGTGCGGCCTGCCTGACATGAGGGACGGGAAGAGTCTCGCGATAGTCTTGCGCGACGCGGCCCGGGAGATCATCTACACAGGGGGCACCCGACGCCCCAGGTGTTTGTCGGCGCCCTCCAGGAAGACGTCGAGGCGGTCGGCGGGAAGCTCGACGCAGGACATCATCCAGTGGACTCGAACCAACAACATCGCGGCCCGCGCGTCACAGGGCTTGGCAGTCTTCCGCGGCGGGTGGACCTCTACGAGGTCGGCCCGCGCGACGGCTTGCAGAACGAATTGCGCACACTTCCCACGCGCGACAAGGCGCGGCTCATCGAGGCGCTGATCGCCGCGGGCGAGAAGCGCATCGAGGTGACGTCCTTCGTGCACCCCAAGTGGATTCCCCAGCTGTCGGACGCCGAGGAGCTGCTGCGGCTGGTGGGGCGGCGCGAGGGCGTGACGTTCTCCGCCCTGGTGCCCAACCTCAAGGGCCTGGCGCGCGCGAAGGAAGCGGGGCTGGAGGAGGCGGCGATCTTCATCTCCGCGTCCGAGGCCCACTCGCACAAGAACATCAACAAGAGCATCGCCGAGGCAGTGGCCGAGGCCCGGCAGACGAGTGAAGCGGCGCTCAAGGCCGGCCTGCGGGTGCGCGGCTACCTGTCCACGGTGTGGGGCTGCCCCTACGAGGGCGAGGTGCCCGTCTCGCGCGTGGTGGAGATCAGCCGGGCGCTCATCTCCGACGGCATCTACCAGTTGAGCCTCGGGGACACGATCGGCGTGGGCACGCCCCGGCAGACGGAGACGATCCTCTCCGCGCTGCTCGAGCACCTGCCGGTGGAGAGCCTGGCGCTGCACCTGCACGACACGCGCGGCACGGCCCTGGCCAACGCGCTGGTGGGCTTGCAGATGGGCGTGACGACGTTCGACGCCAGCATCGGCGGACTGGGCGGCTGCCCCTATGCCCCCGGCGCGGCGGGCAACCTCGCCACCGAGGACATCGTCTACATGCTGCACGGCATGGGCGTGGAGACGGGCATCAACCTGGATCGCCTCGTCGAGGCGGGCATGGTCGCCCAGGAGCTCATCGGCCGGAAGTTGGCGGGGAAGTTCCTCCAGGCCGCGCTCGGCGAGCGCGAGAAGAAGGCGAGCCGCCGGGCCCGTAGCCCGGCCTGACGCTCGGCCTTGCGCTCGGACTACTGCACGGTTCCGGCCGCGCTGCCCGCGGTCAGGGTCCCGCGCTCGGACTTCTCCACCGGGGACGTCGCGTGCGCGGGCATCTCCGAGGGGGCGGGCTCCGTCGTCTCGACGGGCTGCAGGGCCGGCACGGGCTCCGTGGCCGCCGGGGTCTCCTGCGCGCTCACGACGGCGGGCTCGCTGGGCGTGGGCTCAGCGGGAGCGGGCGTGGGCTCGGCGGTGGCCGTCTCGGTGGGGTTGGCCGAGGGCGCGGGCTCGACGGGGGCCACGGCCGTCTCGACTGGAGCGGGGGCGGGGGCGGGCGTGCTGGCCAGGGCGGGGGCCTCCGGGGCGAGTCCCGGCGGAAGCTTGCGCGGCGGGACGATGACGGGAGGCGGCACGGGGCAGCGGGTGCAGGGGCCGCGCAGGGGGACCGCGAGCACCTGGCCGATCCGCAAGAGGATGCTGCGCAGCCGGCTGGCCTTCTTGATGGCCTGCACGCCGGAGCCGTAGCGCAGCGCGATGCCGCCGAGCGTGTCACCCGAGCGCACCCGGTGCATGACCATGTTCTGATCCGGCTGGAGCGCGAGCAGCGGGGCGATGCGCCAGCCCAGCTCCTGGGCGCGCGGGTTGTAGAAGCGCACGTGGAAGTGATCGCGGTGGCCGCGCGCGTGCTTGATGAGGGCCGAGTCCCCGAAGAGCGAGGCGACCCACTTCGGATCCTCGCCCTTGCTCAGGGCGTGCTCGCGCAGGACCTTCTGCACGCGCTTGTCCACGAGGATCATCTGCACGTCGGTGTGCTGGACGAGGGACTTGATGAGTGCCCAGTTGAGCTCGGGATCGATGTACTTCTCGCGCTCGCGCGCCCGGATGGGATCCACCGTGGGGTAGTAGAAGCCGAGATCCACGTCCCGGCCGGACTGGTGGCTCTTGTGCGGGCGCAGGTAGCCGCCGTCACGGGAGCTGATCTGATTGACCCGGAGGGCGGGGGCCTTGGGGTAGGCGGCGCGGACCTCGCGGATGGCCCGGGTGGTGTAGTCGATCGTCTCCTGGGTGGCCCACGCCAGCTCGGGCGACACGACGATCCACGCATCCCCTCGGGGGAACTGGACCGAGTTCACCATCCGGCCGCTGTGCACGAAGCCCACCGAGATGGAGCCGAGCTCCTTGGGCTGCTTCTTCCACATCTCCGTGAGCGCGTCGTCCGGGTACTCGGCCGTATAGAAGGGCCCCGAGGGCATCGAGGCGTCCGCGCTCGTCTCGGTCTCCTCCTCGCCCTCCGCGCTCTCCGCCGACTCCTCGTCGTCCTCTTCCTCCGCCTCGGCGCTCGGGGCGGCGGCCGGGGAGGGCGCCACGGCGAGGGTCTCGGCCGGGGGACTGGTCGCCGGGAGCGCCTCGGGCGAGGGGGGCACCGAGGGAGCGGTGGCCTCGGCTGGCGGCGGGCCTTCCGAGGAGGCGGTCGTCACCGGGGGGGCGGGGACGGTGGACGCGACATGCGCGGTGCAACCCGCGCACAGCAACAGGACTATCCAGGATGGGGAACGCACTGAGTCACAGCATCGCCTGAAATTCCTGGTCCACCAAACAAAGGATACAACCTGGCAGTACAGCAGGCGAGCAGGCGGGAAGGACTCGGGGGGTAGGGAGGTGGCATGCCGGGCGGGCCGGACGGGTTGACGCTCGGCGGGAAGCAGGAGGGCCCAGCCGCTCCAATACAGGGCGGCTGGGCCACGCTCGTGACTCGGTCACGCGCTCACGAGCGTCACGCCCCCTGGAACCTGCGGTAGCGCGAGACGACGGCCATGTACACCGCGTAGGCCACGAGTCCCGCGGCGGCCAGGGTCAACAGCACATCCCCGTAGGGCTGGCTCGCCAGTGTCGCCAGGGTCCCATCCAGCCCCCGGGCCTCGCTCGGGTTGGAGCGCAGCGCCGCGATCAGGAAGAAGAAGCCCATCATCAGGAACACCACGCCCCGGGCGGCGATGCCTCCCTTGCACACGCGCATCGTCCAGCGCTCCTGCGAGGCATTCAAATCCCGCAGGCTCAGCTTGCGGCGGAACTTCTCCGTCCACGCCTTGTAGAGCTGCACCACGCCCATGCTCGCGATCACCAGCCCCACCACCGCCACGAGCGCCTGGCCGAACGGCTCCGACAGCAACTTCGCCGTCCACGACTGCATGCTCTGGTCCCCATGCTGTCCCCCGCCTCCGCGGCCCAGCACCATCCGGAAGGCCGCCACCGCCAGCGAGGCGTGAATCGCCGCGCTCACCCCATACGCCGCTCGGACCACGATCCCCTTGGTCCCCGTGCCCTTGCCATCCGGATCCATCCACGCCTGCACCACCCGCCACAGCACGAAGCCCAAGAGACCCAGGGCCACCACCGCCAGCAGCACCGTGCCCCACGTGCCGCGCGCCAGCGAGGCCAGCGCCCCGTGCGTGTCCGTCATCTCTCCGCCCTGCCCAAAGGCCACCTGCAGCGCCAGCACTCCAACCACGGCGTACACCACGCCCTTGGCCAGGTAGCCCATGCGCGCCAGCGGCACCAGCCAGGGGTGATGCAGCGCCTTCGCGCCGAGTCGATCCCCCTGGTTCTTCAGCTCCACGGCTTTGCGGCCCAGTTCGTTCATCCCCGTTCCCCCTCATGCCCGGAAGTCCGCGATGCCCGGAAGTACGCGGAGTCATCGTCCGGGTGTCCGTGCCGGAAGGTAGGCACCCAGCTCGAAATGTCTCGGCGAGCGCACGCCCGGCCGCGTCCAGACCAGCCGGACGAGCGCGTGAGGATGTAGAGATCCGCTCCAGCCAAACCTCGGCCATCGGGTGATCTCCAGAGGAGGGGAGGGGAGAACACCGACTCCTTGCCGCCTCTTGCTCCTCATGCTGGACTGGCGGGGCAAGCTCCCTCACCCCCTTGCCAGCCGGTGATCCGCCCATGAAGAACTACGATGCCCTCGCGCCCTTCCAGGTCCTCGGCGCCAACATCCAGAACATCCTCGATGCCTTCGGTGCCTTCTCCGTGCTCGCGGGCAAGATCATGCTCGACGAGCAACTCGGCACCCAGGCCGCGGATGGCTCCATCCTGTTCGATCCGGAGAAGTGGTATCCGCTCGCCAACAACCTGCGGGCGATCGAGCGGATCCAGAACGAGTACGGCAGCATCGTCATCCGCCAGATGAGCGCGGCCCTGCTGCGCAACGCGAAGTTCCCGCCCTCCGTGAGGGACATCGAGGGCGGACTGGCCTCCATCGACGTGGCCTACCACCTCAACCACGCCAAGAATGGCGTGGCCCTGTTCAACCCGACGACGGGACAGATGGGCGAGGGCATCGGCCACTTCACGTGCAAGCCCGTCGCGGGGAAGAAGCAGATCATCTGTGAGACGAACACGCCCTACTCGTGTGTCTTCGATCAGGGACTCGTGCTGGCCATGGCCCATCGCTTCCAGCCCACGGCCACGCTGGTGCACCAGAACCCCACGCAGTGCCGCAACAGCGGCTTCCCGTCCTGCTCCTACTCGGTGTCCTGGAAGTAGGGCGCGGGGGGCTCACATGGTGGCGGTGGACCAGGAGACCTCGGCCCACTTGCCCATGCCCGACATGTCCCGGTGGAAGTTGCCCGTCCACAGGGCGTACTCGAGCAGCTCGTCGAACATGCCCTGGAAGAGCGTGTACACCTCGTCCACCGCGTCCAGGGCCGCCGAGAGCTGCTCCTCGCTCAGCTCGTGGCGGGTCATCATCTCCTCCACCGTGTCGCTGGTGAGGGTGTGGTTGGCCTCCATCATGTCGTGCGTCTTGCCGAAGTAGTGCAGCTTCTTGCCCGTCTGCGCCTCGAAGTCCTCCGCCGCCTTGCAGAAGGCGTCGAACGCCACGTCGGCGGTGCCCTCCACCGCCTCGACGATGAGGAAGCGGATGCGCGGATCCGGGTGGCGCGTCACCAGGCTCGTCAGCTCGTACGCCAGCATCCGCGTGCGTCGGCAGTGCTTGCCCCAGAGCATCTTCAGCACGCTGGCCAGGTCCATCGTCGTGTTCATGTTCAGCGTGCGCAGGTCCTTCACGTACATCCGCCAGTGCTCATCCTCCTCGCGGCTGTGCACGTTGAGCATCTGCTGAACCGGATCCTCCGAGCCGTCATCCCGGATGACGTACTTGTTGAGATCCATGAAGGCCATCGCGAAGGGCGCCAGACACGGCACGAAGGCGAAGCGTTCGCGCGCCTCGATCGACGAGTCCTCGATGAAGCCGAGGAATGAGGACCGGGACAGCTCCTGCTTCTTCTTCTCGATGTAATCCAAGACACGCTTCATGGGCCTTCTCCTCGTAAGGAAAAAGTGGAATGCGGCTCTTGAGGGTGGGTCACTTCTCACCCCCAGCCCTCATTCGCGTGTGTGAAAAATTACCCCGGGATTTCATGGAAGTCAAAAGTCTACAAGGCAGAAAGAATGATTTTCCGCGCGTTTCCCTCCGAGGGTGCACCTGTTCGTCACGGGGAAACGTGCACGAGCCGAAGAAAAACCGGCCCCTGAGTCAGAAGAGACTCATCTGGTGGGTTTGACCCAGGCCGGGCACGCGAAAACCCGCACGTGCGCGGCGCGTCCCCCCTCTGGAAACGGAGGAGGGACGCCGGGTCCGCGGAGCGTGTGGGGAAGGGTCGCGACTACTGCCGGGACAGCCGGCTCAGGGAGGCGGCTTGCACTCCCGCGTCCTCGTCGAAGCGGGTCGCGACGGTGTACTCGCCCTCGGGGGTCGCCTGGCAGCGCAACACGTACAGCGTCGTGCGGGGAACACCCAGCAGGGGAATGCTCGCCTCGAGCACGTCTCCCATCTCCAGGGGGGTGGACATGAGCAACAGGCAGCCGCCTTCCGAGGCGTTGATGACGTGGGCCGCCAGTGGCGCGCCGTCCCGGTGCAGCGTGATGGGCAGCCTCAGGGGGTAGCGCTGATGCCGACGGCGTTCATCCTCGTGGGACACGGGTTGCGCTCCTCTCGACCATGGGCGGCCTGACCAGGAGTGAATCTAGCACGTCCCCTCATCCGGTCGCGGCGCGCTGAATCGCTTCACGGAACACGCTCTCCGGCTGGGCCCCCGACACGGCGAAGCGCTCGTTGAAGACGAAGAAGGGGACGCCGCGGATGCCCCGCTGGTGGGCCTCGTCCGACGCGCGCTGGGTGAGCTCGAACTCGCGCGGGTCCTCGAGCAGGCGCGTGGCCTCCTCGTCCGAGAAGCCGTGCGCGACGGCCAGGCGCCGCAGCTCCACCGGGTCGGCGATGTCGCGGCCCTCGAGGAAATACGCGCCGAAGAGCGCGCGGGCGAGCGCCTTCTGGGTGCCCTTGGGTCCCGCGTGCCGCAAGAGCGTGTGGGCCCACTGGGTGGGGTAGGTGAGGGGCTGCCGGGACAGCTCCAGGGGGATGCCACTCTCCCGGGCGGCGGACTCGACCCGCTCGAACATCGCCTGGGGATCCACGCCGTACTTCGCGCGCAGTTCCTCGTGGAGATTGCTCCCGGTGCGGGGCGTGTCGGACCGGAGCATGAAGGCATGGTGCTCGACCCGGGCCGTGGCGGCCATGCCGAGCGAGTCGAGCGCACGCTCGAGCCGCTCGGTGCCGATGAAGCACCACGGGCAGACGATGTCGGAGAACACGTCGATCTTCATGGGGCCATCCTGTGGGCGCCCGCGGGTTGACGCAACATGTTGTCGCGCTCCCTCGGCCGCCCCCCAGAGTCCCATTGCCCCGCCGCGAAGTTGGGCCTATGGGAGAGGTCTACCCAGCGAGGACGCCGCATGTCGCAAGTGCCTCTTCACATCGCCACGGACTTCCCAGCCCCCTCGGTGGACGACTGGCGCCGGCTCGTGGACAAGGACCTGAAGGGCAAGCCCTTCACGTCGCTCCAGTCATCGCTCGAGGGAGGCCTGTCGCTGCGGCCCCTCTACACGCCCGAGGACGCGGCCAGCACCCCTCCGCCCGAGCCTCCCGGCGTCGCCCCCTACGTGCGCGGCACCCATCCGCTCGGCCTCACCGAGGGCGGCTGGCTCGTCTGCCAGGAGTACTCCGAGCCGGACGTGGCGCTCGCCTCCGAGGCCATCCGCGTGGACCTGGAGCGCGGCGCCCTCGGCGTGTGGTTGTGCCTCGGCGAGTCGCGGGGCATCCGCGTGGCGGACCCGGCCTCCCTGGAGCGGCTGCTCGCCCACGTGCCGCTCGACAGGACGCCCGTGTTCCTCGAGCCGGAGGCGAAGCCGCTCTCCTTCGCGCACCTGCTGCTGGGGGCCGCGCAAAAGGCCCGGGTCCCGCGCGAGAAGCTTCGCGGCTGCCTCGGTCTCGATCCGCTCGGCGCCCTGGCGCGCACGAATGCGCTGGCCGCGACGCCCGGGGTGGAGTGGGACGCCGAGGCGGTGTCCCTCGTCCAGTCGCTGCGCCAGGAGGCGCCGGGCCTGCGCGCGCTGCTCGTCTCGACGCGCCCCTACGCCGACGCGGGCGCCACGTCCGTGCACGAGCTGGCGTGGGCCATCGCCACGGGCGTGGAGTACCTGCGGACGCTGGAGCGCGCGGGCGTGCCCCCCGAGGACGCGGCGCGCTCCCTCCAGTTCGCCCTGTCCGTCGGGGGCCAGTTCTTCCCGGAGATCGCCAGGCTGCGCGCGGCGCGGCTGCTGTGGTCCAAGGTCGTCGCCGCCTCGGGAGGCTCGCCCGATGCGCAGGCCATGGCGCTGCACGCGCGCACCGCGAGCGCCACCAAGACCCAGAGAGATCCCTGGGTGAACATCCTGCGCGCCACCGCCGAGTCGTTCGCCGCCGTGGTGGGCGGCGCGAACAGCGTGAGCACCTCGCCCTTCGACGAGGCGCTCGGGACGCCGGACGCGGGCGCCCGCCGCCTCGCGCGCAACACACAGCTCATCCTGCGCGACGAGTCGAGCCTCAACCGGGTGGCGGACCCCGCCGGGGGCAGCTACTACCTCGAGCAGCTCACCGGGGAGTTCGCGCGCGCGGCGTGGGCGGAGCTGCGGCGCATCGAGGCGCTGGGCGGCATGGCCCGGGCGCTCGCCACGGGAGAGGTGGAGCGGGTGCTCGCCGAGACGCGCGCCGCGCGGGACAAGGCCGTGCGCACGCGCCGCCTGCCCATCGTGGGCGTGAGCGAGTTCCCCCACCTGGGCGAGACGCCCGTGCGCCGCGAGGCCCGTCCGTCCGTCCCGGGCAACCCGTCGCCGCGCCCCACACGGGTGGCCGAGACGTTCGAGGCGCTGCGCGACGCGAGCGACCGGTACCTGCTCTCGCACGGCGTGCGGCCGCGCGCCTTCATGGCCAACCTGGGCACGGTGGCCGAGCACACCACGCGCTCGACGTGGATCGTCAACGCGCTGGCCGTCGGCGGCATCGAGGCCCAGGAGCACCACGGCTTCGCGGACGCGGCCGCCGCGGCGGAGCTCTTCGCCAGCTCTGGCGCCGCGCTCGCGGTCATCTCCGGCCCGGACGCGCTCTACCCGGACCAGGTGCCCGCGCTGTGCGCCGCGCTCAAGGCCCGAGGGGCCCGGGTGGTGGCGGTGGCGGGCCGTCCCGGTGATCACGAGGCCGCGTTCCGCGCGGCGGGCGTGGAGCTCTTCATCTACGCGGGGGCGGACCTGGTCGCGCTCCTGTCCTCACTGCACCAGCAACTCGGAGTGGCCTGATGCGCACCCACGTCCCGGACTTCTCCGGCATCGACTTCGACGCCCCTGAAACGCGCCCCTCCGCGTCCGCGCTCGAGGCCCAGCGCCAGCACGCGCGCGAGGCCAACCGCGGCGCCGCGCCCTGGCTCACGCCCGAGGGCCTGCCGCTCAAGCCCGTCTACACCCCCGAGGATCTGGAGGGAGTGGAGCACCTGGGCTCGCTGCCGGGCCTGCCGCCCTTCGTGCGCGGCCCGTACTCCACCATGTACGTGCAGCAGCCGTGGACGGTGCGCCAGTACGCCGGCTTCTCCACGGCCGAGGCCTCCAATGCCTTCTACCGCCGCAACCTCGCGGCCGGACAGAAGGGCCTGTCCATCGCGTTCGATCTGGCCACGCACCGCGGCTACGACAGCGACCATCCGCGCGTGGCGGGCGACGTGGGCATGGCGGGCGTGGCCATCGACTCCATCAAGGACATGCGCATCCTGTTCGATCGCATCCCGCTCGATCAGATGAGCGTGTCGATGACGATGAACGGGGCGGTGCTCCCGGTGCTCGCGCTCTACGTGGTGGCGGCCGAGGAGCAGGGGGTGCGCCCCGAGCAGCTCAGCGGGACCATCCAGAACGACATCCTCAAGGAGTTCATGGTCCGCAACACGTACATCTACCCGCCGGGCCCGTCGATGCGCATCATCGGCGACATCTTCCGCTTCACCGCGGAGCGGATGCCGCGCTTCAACAGCATCAGCATCAGCGGCTACCACATGCAGGAGGCGGGGGCGACGCAGGACCTGGAGCTCGGCTACACGCTGGCGGACGGCGTGGAGTACGTGCGCGCGGGGCTCGCGGCGGGCCTGAGCGTGGACGCGTTCGCGCCCCGGCTGTCGTTCTTCTGGGCCATCGGCATGAACTTCTTCATGGAGGTGGCCAAGATGCGCGCGGCCCGGATGCTCTGGGCCAAGCTCATCAAGGGCTTCTCGCCCAAGAGCGACAAGAGCCTCGCGCTGCGCACGCACTGCCAGACGTCCGGCTGGAGCCTCACCGCCCAGGACGTGTTCAACAACGTGGTGCGCACCTGCGTGGAGGCCATGGCCGCCACCCAGGGCCACACCCAGAGCCTGCACACCAACTCGCTCGACGAGGCGATTGCCCTCCCCACCGACTTCAGCGCCCGCATCGCGCGCAACACCCAGCTCTACCTCCAGCTCGAGAGCGGCACCACGCGCGTCATCGATCCGTGGGGCGGCAGCTACTACGTGGAGCGCCTCACCCATGAGCTCGCCCAGAAGGCGTGGGCGCACATCCAGGAGGTGGAGGCGCTCGGCGGCATGACCAAGGCCATCGAAGCGGGGCTGCCCAAGCTGCGCATCGAGGAGGCGGCGGCGCGCACCCAGGCGCGCATCGACTCGGGCCGGCAGGCCATCATCGGCGTGAACAAGTACCCGCCCGAGCACGAGGACAAGCTCGAGATCCTCAAGGTGGACAACTCGGCGGTGCGCGAGGCGCAGATCGCCCGGCTGCGCGAGCTGCGCGCGGAACGCAACGCGGACGAGGTGCGCCGGCGGCTCGACGCGCTCACCGTGGCCGCGGACCGGCGCGAGGGCAACCTGCTCGCGCTCGCCATCGACGCGGCGCGGGCCAAGGCCACGGTGGGGGAAATCAGTGACGCGCTCGAGAAGGTCTTCGGACGCTACGAGGCCACGGCGCGCGGTGTGACGGGGGTGTACGCGAGCGAGGCGGGCAAGGACGCCCAGGGCATCGCCGAGGCACGTGCCCGGGCCGACGCCTTCCTCGCGCACTTCGGCCGGCGTCCGCGCATCCTCATCGCGAAGATGGGACAGGACGGACATGACCGCGGCCAGAAGGTCATCGCCACGGCGTTCGCGGACCTGGGCTTCGACGTGGACATCGGGCCCCTGTTCCAGACGCCCGAGGAGTCGGCGCGCCAGGCCGTGGAGAACGACGTGCACATCGTGGGCGCCAGCTCGCTCGCCGCGGGCCACCTCACGCTCGTGCCCCAGCTCCGCCAGGCGCTCGCGGCGCTGGGCCGCGAGGACATCATGATCGTCGTGGGTGGCGTCATCCCCGTGCAGGACTACGACGCGCTGCGCGCCGCGGGGGCCTCGGCCATCTTCGGCCCCGGTACCGTCATCGCCAAGGCGGCCATCGAGCTGCTCGACAAGCTGAGCGCCTCGCTGGGGGAGGCGTGAAGCCCCTCACGGCGGACACCTACGTGGAGGGCGTGCGCTCGGGTGATCGCGCCGTGCTCGCCCGGGCCATCACCCTGGTGGAGAGCGAGCACCCGCGTCACGCGGCGCTCGCGCAGGAGGTGCTCGCGCGGCTGCTGCCCCATACGGGAGGCAGCCAGCGCGTGGGCATCAGCGGCGTGCCGGGCGTGGGCAAGAGCACGTTCATCGATGCCCTGGGCATGCACCTGGTGGGGGAGGGAAGGCGCGTCGCGGTGCTCGCCATCGACCCGTCCAGCACCGTCACCGGCGGAAGCATCCTGGGCGACAAGACGCGCATGGCCCGGCTGTCACGCGAGCCCTCGGCCTACATCCGCCCGAGTCCCTCGAGTGGCACCCTGGGCGGCGTGGCGCGCAAGACGCGCGAGACGTTGCTCCTGTGCGAGGCCGCCGGCTTCGACGTGGTACTGGTGGAGACGGTGGGGGTGGGGCAGTCGGAGACGGTCGTCACGGACCTGGTGGACTTCTACCTGGTGCTCATGCTCGCCGGCGCGGGCGACGAGCTGCAGGGCATCAAACGCGGCATCCTGGAAGTGGCGGACATGGTCGCCATCAACAAGGCGGATGGGGACAACGCGCCCCGGGCCACGCGGGCCCAGGCCCAGTACCGCGCCGCCCTGCACCTCATGCGCGCGGGCGCCGAGCCCGAGGTCCTCACGTGCAGCGCCCTGGAGGGCACGGGCATCACCGCGCTGTGGTCCTCCATCGAGAAGCAGCTCGGCACACGCTCGGCGTCCGGGGAGCTCGCGCGCCGTCGGCGGGCCCAGCAGGTGGACTGGATGTGGGCGATGATCCAGGACGGACTGCGAGCGGCCCTGCGGGCGCACCCCGAGGTGGCCGCCCTCATCCCCACCCTGGAGACCGAGGTGCGCGAGGGACTTGTCACCCCGACATCCGCCGCACTGCGCGTGTTGAATTGTTTCCTGCCGAAACCGCCCGCATGACGGGCCGCGTCGGAGCCGAGCCACCCGGTTCAATCGCTTGCTCCGGCCCTGGGCGCGCTCTAAGTGTACGAGCGTGAGAAACGTTCAACTGACTCCCGTTCCCAGCCCCTACAAGCCACGTTTCCACGTGCGGATCGTGACGGCGGCTTCGCTCTTCGACGGACACGACGCGGCCATCAACGTGATGCGCCGCCTCATGCAGTCCTCGGGCGCGGAAATCATCCACCTGGGGCACAACCGCTCGGTGGCGGAGATCGTCGACTGCGCCATCCAGGAGGATGCCCAGGGCATCGCCATCACCTCCTACCAGGGCGGGCACGTCGAGTTCTTCAAGTACATGATCGATCTGCTGCGCGAGCGCGGCGCGAACATCAAGGTGTTCGGCGGCGGGGGCGGCACCATCCTCCCGGCGGAGATCGAGGAACTCCACCGCTACGGCGTGACGCGCATCTACTCGCCGGACGACGGCCGCGCCATGGGCCTGCAGGGGATGATCGACGATCTCATCTCCCAGTGTGACTTCGAGAAGCGCTCCGCGGACTTCAAGCCCCTGCTCGAGTCGCCGCCCTCGCGCGATCCCGCGAAGCTCGCCTCGCTCATCACCATCGCGGAGAACTTCCCCACCGTGGGCGAGCAGCTTCGGGCAGCGCTCGCCCAGCTCGTCGAGAAGGGCCCCACGGTCCCCGTGCTCGGCATCACCGGCACCGGTGGAGCGGGCAAGTCGAGCCTCGTCGACGAGCTCGTCCGGCGCTTCCTCGCGGACTTCCCGGACAAGACGCTCGCGGTGCTCTCCGTGGATCCGTCCAAGCGCAAGTCCGGCGGCGCGCTGCTCGGCGATCGCATCCGCATGAACGCCATCGACCATCCGCGCGTGTACATGCGCTCGATGGCCACGCGCCAGAGCAACCTCGCCCTGTCCAAGCACGTCGGCGACTCGATTGAGATCTGCAAGGCCGCCGGGTTCGATCTCATCGTGGTGGAGACCTCGGGCATCGGCCAGTCCGACACGGAGATCACCGAGCACTCGGACGTGTCGCTCTACGTGATGACGGCCGAGTACGGCGCCGCGACGCAGCTCGAGAAGATCGACATGCTCGACTTCGCCGACGTCATCGCCATCAACAAGTTCGACAAGCGCGGCTCGCTCGACGCGCTGCGCGACGTGCGCAAGCAGTGGAAGCGCAACCACAACGCCTTCTCCACGCCCGACGAGGCCTTGCCCGTCTACGGCACCATCGCCTCGCAGTTCAACGACCCGGGCATGAACCAGCTCTACCGGGCCCTCATCGAGACCATCTCCAAGCGCACCGGGGCGCCGCTCCAGTCGGGCTTCCAGCTCACCCCGGGCATGAGCGAGAAGAAGTGGATCATCCCCCCCGAGCGCACCCGCTACCTCGCGGAGATCGTCGACACGTGCGAGTCATATGACCGGTTCGTCCGCTCCCAGGCGGCGATCGCCCGGCGGATGTACCAGCTGCACGGCACCATCGAGGCGCTGCGCACCAACGTGGGCAAGAAGCGTCTGGAGATCGTCGAGCCCAAGGACACCTCGGACGTGGTTCAGGTCACCGAGCGCGTGGAAGGGGAGCCGGCCTACCTGGGCGAGCTGGTGGAGCTCTACCGCGACCTGGAGTCGCGCCTGCACGCGGACTGCCGGCGGCTGCTCGGCGAGTGGCCCGCGACGAAGCGCCGCTACGCGGCGTCCAAGTACCAGTTCCAGGTGCGCGACAAGGTCATCGAGCTGGATCTCTACACCGAGTCGCTCTCGCACCTGCGCATCCCGAAGATCGCACTGCCGCGCTACGAGGACTGGGGTGACATCCTCACGTGGCTCCTGCGCGAGAACGCCCCGGGTGCCTTCCCGTTCACCGCGGGCGTCTTCCCCCTCAAGCGCGAGAACGAGGATCCCGCGCGCATGTTCGCCGGCGAGGGTGGCCCCGAGCGCACCAACAAGCGTTTCCACTACGTCTCGCGCGGGCTGCCCGCCAAGCGCCTGTCCACGGCGTTCGACTCCGTCACGCTCTACGGCGAGGACCCGGATCACCGGCCGGACATCTACGGCAAGGTGGGTAACTCGGGCGTGTCGATCGCCAACGTGGACGACGCCAAGAAGCTCTACTCGGGCTTCGATCTGGCGGACCCGTCCACGTCGGTGTCCATGACCATCAACGGCCCCGCGCCCATGCTGCTCGGGTTCTTCCTCAACGCCGCGGTGGACCAGCAGTGCGAGAAGTGGATCCGCGCCCAGGGCCTGGTGGGGGAGATCGACAAGAAGATCGACGCCCTCTACCAGGAGCGCGGTCTGCCCCGGCCCCGCTACCAGGGCGAGCTGCCCCAGGGCAATGACGGGCTCGGCCTGCTCCTGCTCGGCGTGTCCGGTGACGAGGTGCTGCCGCGCGACGTGTACGAGCGCATCCGCGCCTCCACGCTCCAGTCCGTGCGCGGCACCGTGCAGGCCGACATCCTCAAGGAGGACCAGGCCCAGAACACCTGCATCTTCTCGACGGAGTTCGCCCTGCGGCTCATGGGCGACATCCAGCAGTACTTCATCGACAAGAAGGTGCGGAACTTCTACTCGGTGTCCATCTCCGGCTACCACATCGCCGAGGCCGGGGCGAACCCCATCTCCCAGCTCGCCTTCACGCTGGCCAACGGCTTCACCTTCGTCGAGTACTACCTGTCGCGCGGGATGCACATCGACGACTTCGCGCCCAACCTGTCGTTCTTCTTCTCCAACGGCATGGATCCCGAGTACTCGGTGCTCGGGCGCGTGGCCCGCCGCATCTGGGCCAAGGCGATGCGCGACAAGTACGGCGGCAATGACCGCTCGCAGAAGCTCAAGTACCACATCCAGACGTCCGGCCGGAGCCTCCACGCCCAGGAGATCGCCTTCAACGACATCCGCACCACGTTGCAGGCCCTGCTCGCGCTCAACGACAACTGCAATTCCTTGCACACCAATGCCTATGACGAGGCCATCACCACGCCCACCGAGGAGAGCGTGCGGCGCGCGCTCGCCATCCAGCTCGTCATCAACAAGGAATTCGGTCTGTCCAAGAACGAGAACCCCAACCAGGGCTCCTTCATCATCGAGGAGCTGACGGACCTGGTGGAGGCCGCCGTGCTCACCGAGTTCCGCTCCATCTCCGAGCGGGGTGGGGTGCTCGGGGCGATGGAGCGCATGTACCAGCGCTCGAAGATCCAGGAGGAGTCGCTCTACTACGAGACCCTCAAGCACGACGGCACGCTGCCCATCATCGGCGTGAACACCTTCCTGGATCCCAAGGGCTCGCCCACCGTGACGCCGCCCGAGGTCATCCGCGCCAACCGCGAGGAGAAGGACTACGCCATCGCCTCGCGCGATGCCTTCCGCAAGCGCAACGAGCAGTCCGCTCCCCAGGCGCTCGAGGCCGTGCGGCGCGCCGCGCTCGACAATGGCAACATCTTCACCGCGCTGATGGACGCTTGTAAGGTCTGCACGCTCGGGCAGATCTCCCGCACGCTGTACGAGGTGGGCGGGCAGTACCGGCGCAACATGTAGTGCCCGTGAGGCGGGCGGAGCGCGGAGTCACCCCCCCGCGCCCGCCCTCGCCGCGGCGCGGCGGACTCGCCCGCTGGGAGAAAAGCTCTCGGCGGAAGAGAAAAAAGCACGTCCCCAGGCAACCCGGGCCCATCCGCTCACGAGAATCTCTTGGCGGATGGGAAATGGGGAGCCCTCCGGTCCTCGCGGCGAACCCTCCCCACGAGGGGTTGGACATGAGCAGCTACCGGATTCGCTCGGGTGACACGTTGAGCGGCATCGCCCGGCGCTACGGCACCACCGTGGACGCCCTGGCCAACGCCAACAACATCCGGGATTCGAACAAGATCACCGCGGGGAGCCGGTTGGACATTCCCAGCCAGCGGGCGCCCGCCACGAGCCCCCGGGTTCCGCCGCCGCCCTCGCGTCCGTCGACTCCTCCGGTCCCGGCCCCGGCTCCTCATCGGGCCGACTCCTTCACGCCCGGGCAGCAGCAGACGCCGAGCGCCGCCAGCGGCGAGCGCACCTGGAGGGATCCGGCCCACCCGGACAAGACCTATGCGAGCCGCGATGGCGTGCCGCGCTTCAGCCAGGGAGACACGGACTGGGCGGGCACCCGGTTGGGCGGGACGGGTGAGGTGGGCGCGCGCAGCCGCGACAGCATCCAGCAACAGGGCTGCGCCATCACCGCCAGCGCCATGGCGGTCAGCGCCCTGAGCGGCCAGACCATCACCCCGACGCAGATGGATGCCCACCTGGACCGCGCCCACGGCTACAGCGGCAACAGCGTGGACTTCACCCGCGTGGGCGGAGCCGCCAACACCCAGCCGCCCATCACCTCCACCCGCGTCCGGGGTGGCCTCACGCCCGAGGGCATCGACCAGCAGCTCGACGCCGGGCGGCCCGTGCTGGTGGGAGTGAACTACCGCACCTCGAACACGAACACCCCGGACCACTGGCTGACCGTCACCGGGCGCAACTCGGACGGCAGCTACCGGGCCATCGATCCGAACGGGGGCGGGGAGCTCACCCTGCACCGCGAGGGCAATCAACTGAGGGCCTCGCGGGCCGAGGGGGCCCGCCACGACTACCGCTTCAGCGGTCAGGGCGTGACGTTCTCCGGCGGCAACCCGGTGCGCCCCACGGGCCAGGACGCGGTCGCGCAGACCAGCCCCGAGGATCTCACGCCCACCGAGCTGGCGCCCGCGGAGGCCGCCGCCGCCACCGGGAGCAATGCCGTCCTGGGCCAGCTCCAGACGCGCGGGGCCTCGGCTCGCACGGCCTCACAGGATCGCGTGCCCGAGGGCGTCGAGGGCTCCCAGCAGATGGCGGAGAACGACCGCGCGCGCCTGGAGCGCTTCCAGGACACCTTCCAGCAGGTGGGCAACGAGTACGGCCTGCCTCCCGCGCTGCTGGCCGCGATCGCCAGCCGCGAGTCCCGTGGCGGCAATGGCCTGAACCCGGATGGCACCGCGAAGTACGATCCCAACGGCTACGGGCTGATGCAGATCGACGCCAAGCACAATCCGGGTCTCATCCGGGGTGGGCCCTACAGCCGGGAGCACGTCGCCGCCGCCGCCGGGCTGCTGCGCGACAACCTGCGGGCGATGCAGAGCGCGCATCCGGAGTGGAGCCCCGCCGAGCAGCTGCGCGGCGCGGTGGCCGCGTACAACATGGGCCCCCGCAACGTGCAGACCGTGGCGAACATGGATGTCGGCTCCACCGGGGGCGATTACTCGTCCGACGTGTGGGCCCGCGCCCAGTACCTGGCCTCGCGGGGATTCTAGGCGCCCGGACATAATCGCCAGCGCCTACTCAGCGTGGACAGAAACCATGTCCGGGGGCTTTGCCGCCATCGTCTGCGTAGAGCGTGGGGATGTTGCCGTAGTGATCCACCACGACCACCACCCGGCGCGCCTCGTTCCAGAGACCCGGAGCCACGGTCCTGGCTCGACGCACCCCCGCGAGCGAGTAGTGGTATCCGCGTTCCCCCAGGATCCACCTTCCGAACCTGAGGACGATCTCCGCGGCCTCGAGTCGAATGCCCCGTTGGGTTGCTCGGTCGCGAGCATGCTGGGTCAGGTGGAAGCCTCCCAAGTAGAGAGCCGTTTCCGCTTGCACACACACCTCCCTGAGACTGCGGCCGGTACTGGCCGACCCGTCTCAAGGGAGGCGCTCTCAGGATTGTTTCCCGCCGGGCTGAGATGGCTTCAGCGTGCGTCTCAAGGCGGAACGACCTGGCTGCTGGGGGATTGACTCCACCAGCGCCGCAAGCCACTCCGCCCCATCCCCCGTTCCGGGAGAGGGAAGCGGCGCGCTGTCATCCGAGATGATGAAGAGTTCCAGGGGACCCTCGTCCTCCGACATGAACTCAATGCTCTTCAGGGACAGCGGCGTTCCCGCCGACAGCAATCGGTCTCCCACATGGAGCGGGTGCAGTGCTCCGCTGGGTTCGAGCGCATAGACCGCCACGTAGCAGGCCGTCGCCGGGCGCACCTCGTAGTCGAGGGGCTCGCCTGGAGCCACCTCCAGGGTCTGCTCGCGAGGCGAGTCCCGGGTCGGGCTTCCCAGGGAAGCCAGCGCCATCGGGCGGCTGGAGGTCCCGATACCAATCCCCGTGGACCGGGTCGCGAGTTTGCGCCGGACCTTCGCCCAGGACCACTCGAGCCGGGCCAGGGCGGGATGGGACGTCCAGTATTCCAGCAGGGCCTCTCGCCGCTGGCGCTGCTGGAGCAGCTTCTCATAGGCCTCCAGCTCCGCTTCGTCCGCATGGACGATGAGCCAGTGACGCACGCCCTCGGTCTCTCCTGGCGTGAGCTCGCCCTGGACATAGGCCCTCAGCATCTCCGCATCAGGTTGGATGAGCTTCATGCCGAGTCCTCCGAAGTCTCAGCCCAACGGGTGAGTTCCGCCCAGTCACATTCGACCGCCATGCGCTCCCGGCTCGGGAGTAGCCGCGCCACCTCCTTGACGAGGGCCGCTCCAAAGACCTGGCCCCAAAAGGGCTCGGTGGGGTCCTCGCTCTGTATGTGGCCACTCCTCCGTGCGGTCAGTCGCAGTGTCTCACGGAATCCTTTCACCTCCTCCGCGCCCACCTTCGCGGCGGGTCTCGCGGGAGAGGCGTCAGGCTTCTCGACTGGACCGAGAAAGACCTGATGAGCGCGGCGAAGGGTGGGATGCGAGGCAGCGAGAACCTCCAGGTTGAAGCGGAAACAGGCCGCCGCGCCCCGACGTCCTCTGGCGATGCGCTCCTTCGTCTCGGACCCCTGGACGGAAGCGCCGCGCGTGAGGGCCTTCTTGTTCTGCTCCAGGAAACGCGCATCCACGCGTTGTCCCCGCAGCGCCTGGGCGAGAGCCCGACGTTCCACGCACGTTGCCCAGAGCCAGTCCACCTCCAGGCTAGGCAAGCGGGTGCTGCGCGAGATGCGGACCAGGATATCCGCCCACTCCTGGATCAGCGCCCTCAACGTGGCCACCATGTCCTGCAAGTCCATCCGATCGATCAGCGCGAGTTCGCTGGAGTGCTCGCTCCACTCGGCCTCGCACTGCTGCTCCCCGCCATCGTCTCCATCCCCCGCCGCCCTTCTTCGCACGAGCCGCTGCGAGGTTCCCTGCCGTCCCCTCAGCCACCGGTACCATGGCTCCAGGGACGTCCACGGCGGGGCCCACTTGAACTCTGGGCGCGTCCGAAGCCGCTCGATGAGGCGCTCGGCGATCCACTCGCCGGCCTCCTGCTCGTCGCGCCCATCCGCGAGCACATGCGAGACATCGAGCCACCCGGGCCTGTTGTACAGCTCGAGCTCGAACGCCTTCGTCCAGTACATGCCCAGCTGCGCTTCATGGCGAGCGAGGAAGTCCTGGCGTCCCTTCAGGGAGAGGTCCTCCAGAGGAGGGAGTCCCTTGGCGTCTCTTTGGATCCACTCCTTCGCGGGGTCGGTGCTCATGGGCGCCAGTCCTCCAGTCCGCGAACGACGAGGCGCCAGCCTGCCCAGCACATCGGGTTACGGAAGTTGCTCAGCCAGTCCCTGACGAGGCGCCCGACAGCGGCCGGGTCTGTGCGCAGCTCCGCGGCCATTCGCTCTGGTCGCGGGGCCGAGTACTTGATGAGCCGCCCCATGGCTTGGGACAACTCCGGGATGGTCCGCGGGTCCGTTGTCGGCTTGACGCGCCACCCTTGCCGGAGCAGCTGGAGCGCTTCGTTAAGGGCGGGCTCGAGCACACCCAGCAGTTGCTCGTCACTGACGGTCGCGGCCTCCGCCGCCAGGGCCGTGAGTCTGGGCCCCACCCGGGTCTCCATCGCCCGCTCGATGGGGCCGCCTGGCTCGAAGGCCGCGCGGCACTCGGAGCGGGCCCGTGCCAGCGCGGTGGCCTCGGCAAGCCCTTCGTGCACCAGCAGGGCGAAGCGCTCCATCAGCAGGGCACTCGGCAGGGCGGGGACGTGCCAGAGCGAGGCCAGCACCCGGCGGGCACCCGCCAGCAGGAAGGACCTGGAGAGATCCTCTGGCTCCTCGAGCGCGCCATGCTCTCCGATGCTGCGGCCGTGAGCGGACCCCTCGCAGGCCCACAGCTCCACGCACTCGACTCCCGCCAGCGGCAGGCCGCGCAACACGTCCGCCTGCAGGTTCACGCGCTCCTCGGGACGCTCAGCGTCGACCAGCGTGATGCGGTCCGACTCCGGGTTCAGCTGGTCATGATGGCCATGTAGGAACAGGCGCAGGCGGCTCGCGGAGAGCAGCTCCCGCTGGAATCGGCGTGCATCACGTGCTTCGTCTCCCGAGAGCGGAGGCCTGCCCGCGCCATCACGCGCGAGGGCTTCCTGGAAGAAGCGCGCCATCTTCATCTGGTTCAAGGAGACACCATCCCCATGGAGCTGGAGCACCCCGTGCCGGGCCACGTCCCCGGGCACGGACGCTGGGACCGGAGCCAGGGTGTGCAGGTAGCCAATGGAGAAGAGCTCGCCGAGTCGCGGTCCTCCCGGGGCCGTGCGCAGCTCTTCCCAGGGGATGTAGACGAACTCCCGGCCGCGCAGCAGGAAGAGCACTTCGCGCACGCCATGCCGCACCAGCAGGTCCGCCAGGTCCCGGCTCCAATTCGCGAACACGTCACTGAACTGCTGAAAGGCTCCGGCGAGCTGGGCCCAGCTCGCCTTGCTGACCTCTCGCTGGTCTTCTCCCAGAGCCTCGGTCAGCTTCATGAAGGCAGGGATTGCATAGAGCCGCTCGCGGAGTTCCTGCTCCGCGTTCGTTCCCAGCCGATGCCGGGTGACGCTTCCCCCCGCGTGGAAGAAGACGTTCAGGGGAGCGGCACACTCGGGGAAGTTGCCTGGTACCACGATGGCGCACCCGGGGTGGGCCGCGAGCCAATCCGCCACGCGCTCGGCCGTGGCCAGCGGGGCGGGCTCGCCTTGAGGAATGAGCCCCCGGGCCAGGAGCAAATCCACGGCGTGGATCAGCCAGTCGCGCGCACGCTCCAGGTGCTCGTGGCTCCTCGGCAGTTCTCGCTGAATCTCCATCCGCACGACGATGGCCTTCGCCATTTGAGTACAGTCTTCCGGACGGGCTCCCGTTCTCAAGACGATCTGCTCGAGAGAGTACGAGTGTGGAAACGCCCAGATGCGGTGGCCCGCCTCGGTCAGCCGTGGCTTGAACGCCTCACGCACGAGCGGGGACTCCTGGCTGGCCTCGAGGATCATGGTGAGCCGTCCCCAGAGATCGAGCTCATGCCGGGCGTCATGCAGATTGGAGAACAGGCTGACGATCGACACCTCGGCTTCTGGCTTGGCGCCAGCGACATCCCTCTCCACTGCGCCCACTATGTCCTCGGCGAGGTAGTTGGTGTACTCGGGGAACGTTCCGGCGTCCCCTCTGCCGTAGAGGAGCGTCTCGGCACGGAACGCCGAAGCCCCACTCACATCGAGCAAGGCCAGCGCCCGGGCGGGTTCCAGGCTGGCGAGATCGTCTGTCGACAGGCGCAGATTCAGGAGGAGGTTGGAGATCCAGCTCGAGAGCAGGAGCCGCTCGGAGGCGGAGAAATGAGGATTGGCCATCTCCCGGTTGAGCATCTGCAGACGCTTGTCAAAGTACTCACATGCCGGCTTGAGGGGGACCTTGCGGTGGGAGGCCCAGCCCAGCACCACGGGCTCGTCGGCAACGAGCTTCAGGAGGGTACGGATGGGCAGTCCCGCGGGCTCGAGACGGTCCAGGAACTCCCGCAGCTTCAGGAGTTGTTCGGTCGTGAGTTCCAGCTTGCTCTCCGCGATCAAATCCAGGAACGAGCGCAGCACCTCCAGGAAGCGAGAGGACGACACGAGCAGGGTGTCTCCAGCGAGTGGGTCCTGAACGCTCTCGAGCTGATGCTCGGCGTGCCACACGGCACTCTGCGCCTCTTCCATCACCGAGAGGAAGGAATCGACGATGTCCTGGCTCAGGACGTCTCGCACCTGCTTCCGCCATTTGTCCAGGGCGTACGTGACGGCCTTCCCCTCCTGGAACTGGCGCAGCGCTCCCTGGATGAACGAGAGCAACACGCGGAACCGCATCCACGCGGCCCACCCGAAATGGAGGGCTAACCAGGAGTCCCCGGAGGACTCCTCGCTCATGAGCTTGAGATAGACGTTCGCTTCCGTGATGAGCTGCTGGAGGCGGGGGAGCAGCCGTGACTCTTCCTGTGGGCTCTCCTTGGAGGGAGCGGACGGCTCATCGTGCTCCAGGAGGGGGTTCCAGCTCAAAGTCCGCGCCAGGGACGCCTTGAGCAGCTTCGCGAACCGGAGACGCCGGGGCTCGGGCAGTGGGCTCTTCAACACCCATGCCTGTTGATCGAAGCCGTGAACAAACAATCGAGCCAATGCCTGTTGCCACGCGTCTGGGTCGGTCGTGTACTGGACCAGCCGATCGAGACATTCCGTGGCACAGACTGCGGCCTGGGCCGCGGCTTCCCACTGCCCCAACTCCTGGAGTGCGTCGCAGGCCTGGGCGAAGGACTCGAACGCCTCCTCGATGGCGGCGGCGTGCGAACCCCGCCAGCCCTTCGCCAGAAGATGTCCGAGCAGAATGAGGTGCTCGGCTCTCATGAGGGGCAGGCTGAGATGGGCTTCGCGCTCCTTGAACTGACCGAGCTGGAAGGTGCGCCCGGACTGTCTCCGGACCGTGGCGGGGCTCCCATCCGGACAGGGCCCTGGCCCAGGTCCATCGTGGGTCACCAGGATGCGCTGCTCGATGTCACGAATCAGCTCACGCATTCGCGAGATGGAGGCACCTGGCAGCATCCATTGATCCTTCCTCAGGCCCCTCACGGCCAGCTTGGCACGGAGGGTCAGGTCCGTATGACGCACCTCCTCCTGGATGCACTGCGCCACTTCCGACAGCTTGAAGAGGATCAGCGGACGCAGGGCGTAGATGAGGCCGGTCATGCCCTGGGCAACGGCATCATCGAGCTTGTTGATGGTCAGCGTGAGCGCCGCGCAGGCAGAGGAGGACAGCGCTCCCGCCCGCGTGAGCCGGAGGATGATCTCCAGGACGAACAACAGACCCAACTCGTTGCGCGTCTTGATGGAGAACTTCTGGAGCCGCTCCCGGATGCGCCCGGCCAACTCCTCAACCGCCTCGGCGAGGGCGTCCTCCGTGATTCCGGCCTCTTCCAGCAGGAGCAACTGGGCGGCCTCTTCCACCAGCGCGTCAGCCTGTGAGCGGGAATGTCTCCCCTGCAGGCCGGACACGTAGTCCGCCAGGGCTTCCACTACGGCGGTGACCGGATTGGACCCGGGGGTCCACAAGAGCGTGCTCCTCCTACCTCGCGCCTCGCTCAGACGGGACTTCACTTGCTCTTCAAGGCTTTGCACAAGACCAGCCTCCGACGGGGTCATCCAACAATACCCAAGGGTGGGCGGGGTGATTTTGTTTCCCAAGACGGGCCCCGTTCGAATGGGGCGCGGTGGGTTGGATGTCGGGGCTGTTCTCTGTCTGGGGGCTTAGGCGCGCCGCTTGGACGGGGCAGGGGATTCGGGTGGCTCATCCCCTTGGTTCAACAAGAGGGCCCGCGCGGCCGCGAGCAGCTCGTCCGACAGCGGCTGCGAGGCCGTGGCCCGCGCCAGCGTCATGGCCCCGAAGCACACCACGATCGTCGCCAGCGCCTTCTGGCGCGCCGTCCTGCCCGGCTCGTCCTCCAGGTGCGCCTGGGCGTCGCGCGCCAGCGCGTCGAGCTCCTCGGCGAGCATGGCCTGCACCTCGGGAGAAGAGCGCGTGAGGTCCGACAAGACGGACGGCATGATGCAGGCCGTCGTCGGGTCATCCCGGAGTTGTTGGTTGAGGTAGCGGCGCACGAAGTGGCCCAGCCACTCCTGGCCCCGCAGCTCCTCGAGCCCCGCACCCCACCGCGCCCGGCGCTGCTGGAGGAAGGCCCGCAGGCTCTCCACGACCAGCACCTCCTTCGTGGCGAAGTGCGCGTAGAAGCCCCCCACCGTCAGGCCCGCGGCGCGCATCACCCGCTCCACGCTCGCCCCCTCGAAGCCGTGCTTGCGGAAGAGCGACTCCGCGGCCGCGAGGATGCGCGTGCGTGTCGACTGCTTGTGCTCGGGTCCGTATCTCATGGAATGGCGATCATCATCGAATGGAAGCCACCCTGGCAACTTCAGGACATGGACAATGAGATTATGACCATTATATCATCCTCGTTCAAGGCCGCTTGCCCGGGAGGGAGCCGGGCGGGCCCGAGCCAGAGGAGGGTGGTCCAGATGGAGAAGCGACGCGTGGTGGTGACCGGGCTGGGGCTCATCAGCCCCTGCGGCACGGGCGTGGAGAAGAGCTGGGAGGCGCTCGTGCGAGGCCAGAGCGGCGTGGGGCCCATCACGCTCTTCGACGCGAGCGGACTGGACTGCCGCATCGCCGGAGAGGTGAAGGACTTCCGCCCCGAGGACTTCATCGATCGGCGGGAGCTGCGGCGGATGGACCGCTTCTGTCAGTTCGCGGTGGGCGCCGCGGACATGGCGATGAAGGACTCGGGACTGGTCATCACCCCCCAGAACGCCGAGCGGGTGGCGGTGCTCGTCGGCTCGGGGATTGGCGGCATCGGCAGCCTGGAGGAGACGTACCGGCGGGTGCTGGAGAAGGGGGCGGACCGCATCAGCCCCTTCTTCATCCTGCAGATGATCATCAACATGGCGCCGGGCCACATCTCGCTGCGCCATGGCATCAAGGGCCCGAGCTGGTCCACCAACTCCGCGTGCGCCACCAGCGCCCATGCCCTGGGCGAGGCCCTGCGGGGCATCCAGCGCGGCGACTACGATGCGGCCGTGGTCGGTGGCGCCGAGGCGCCCATTACGGTTCTGGGCGTGGGCGGCTTCGCGGCGATGAAGGCGGTGTCCACGCGCAATGATGCCCCCGAGCGCGCCAGCCGGCCCTTCGACGTGGATCGCGACGGCTTCGTGGTGGCCGAGGGCGCGGGGATGCTGGTGTTGGAGACGTGGGAGCACGCCCGCTCACGCGGCGCGAAGGTGTACGCGGAGCTGTCCGGCTATGGCGCCAGCTCGGACGCGTACCACGTGACGCACCCCGCGCCCGGCCACGAGGGCGCCCAGCGCAGCATGCGGCTGGCCCTGGCGGACGCGCGACTCACGCCCTCGGACATCGGCTACATCAACGCCCATGGCACGTCCACGGACGTCGGCGACGCGCTGGAGATGGAGGGCATCGCGCAGGTGTTCGGCGAGGCGGCCCAGCGGGTCGCCGTGTCCTCCACCAAGTCCATGACGGGGCACATGAACGGCGCGGCCGGCGCCGCCGAGGCCGTCATCAGCGTGCTGGCGCTCCAGCGTGGGGTCCTGCCTCCCACCATCAACCTCGAGAAGCAGGATCCCCGAATCACCCTCGACTGCATCCCCCAGCGCGCGCGCGAGAAGCGGGTGGAGGCGGTGATGAGCAACTCGTTCGGCTTCGGGGGGACGAACGTGTCGCTCGTGTTCCAGCGGCCGGCATGAGGCGGGAGGGGCCCGCCCCGCCCCCGGTTACTTCTCCAGGTGGTTGACGATCTGCTGGACGTCCTGGGCCCGTTGGTCCGCTCCGGGGATGGGCTTGCCACTGACCTTCTGCCAGGCGGTGCGGGTATCGGGCGGCTGCTTCATTTCCTTCAGGTCGTACGCGGACGTCGCGGGGGTATGGCCCGAGTAGTCCGTGCGCTGCTGCATCCCGAGCTGCTGGCGGATCTTGTTCTCCGTCGGAGCATTGGGACGGCCCGGGGTCGGCTGCATGCCCACCGTCTCGAACTCCTCCTTGAGCTGGGCGTGGAAGTTGACGTCCGCCTTGAGTTGTGCGGCGCCTCCGGGTTTCGCCGCTTCGGCGTCCTGGAAGGCGGGGTGGTGTTTGAGATTGCCGTGCTCCACCGACCCCACCTGCATGCCATTGGACGCGCGATGGGCGTGCACCATCTCGTGCCCCATGTCCTTGGCGCGATTCTGGGGGGAGCTGGCTTGATTGGCGTTGTAGGTCACGGTGCTCGCCTGGCCAGGACCCGGCTGGCCACCGGCGCGGTAGGCCTGACCTTGCTTCATGAACGCCATCTGCTGGTGTTTCTCGATCACCTGGGCCTGGCCCGCCTTGTCATTCGGCCGCAGCGCACCGAGGTCATTGCCCAGGGCCACCGTGTCGAACTCGAGCCGGGGCGCATGGGTCATCTTGTTGCCGGCATGGATGTCCACGGCCGTGGCCGGATTCTGGGCCGTCCCCAGGGAGCCATTGTTGAGTTTCGCGGTGCTGCCGTTGATGTCCGTCAGCATCTTGTTGCCGACGGACTGCGTCCCATTCGGATTGTTCGCCATCAGGGTGTGGATGGAGGCCCGGGAGTCGCGCGTGTGATCGGCGAACTCATGGGCCGGCAGGTTGTCCCGGCGGGTACGGATGCCGGGCAGGTCCGGGTGCACCACGCCGTGGTCGGTCTTCTTGAGCGACTCCCGGCCCCGCTTGAGTTCATCCTCGAGCGACGCGTTCACGTTCCGGGGAGGCTGGCCGGGCGCGGCGGTCGTGGCGGACCGCGGCGGGGGAGGCGGAGCGGGGGGGGGAGCGGTGGTACCCGCCAGGTTGACGCCGCCCGCCCCGGCCGAGGGCCGCATGGTCGTGGAGAGCGAATCGGTGACCGGGGGCGGAGCGGTGGGGCCCGTGGCCTGGGTGCGCTGCGTGGGCGCCGAGGGTGAAGTGGGAGCCGTCGGCGAAGTCGGCGCGCTGCGAGCCGTCGAGGCGGTCGGAGAAGGGGGCGTGCTGACGTTCGGCCGGTTGACTTTCATTCCTGACATTATCGTCACTTCTCGACGAAAGATGCGCACCCGGCCCCATTCATTTCCAGGTTGTGCCCGAAAACCAGTTCTCGAGAATCAGACACGAAAAGTCTCGGAGGACGAGAGCGGCGGCGGGTTGTCGCTCCCGCGACGAACGGATTGTTCGTGCTCCAGCGATGGAGGGGAGCACCGATTGACGGTCGGTTTTTGTTCCCCTACCGTCGCGGACCATGGGGTCCGGTCCTGTTCGTCCGCCGCTGCTCGGTGAGCTCGAAGCCGCCGTGATGAACCACCTGTGGTCGGGCGGTGACGGCGAGGCGAAGTCCGTTCACGCGGCACTCGGCAAGCGGCGGGGGATCACGCTCAACACGATCCAGTCGACCCTCAAGCGCCTCTTCGAGAAGGGGCTGCTGGAGCGGGACAAGGTCAGCCACGCGCATGTGTACAAGGCCCGGGTGAGCCGCGAGGCGTTCCACCGCGACCTCGTGGGCGAACTCGTCGGCGGCTTGATGGATGGGCAGGCCGAGGCCGTGGTGTCGGCGTTCGTCGATGTCACCGAGCGCGCGGGACTGGAGCACCTCGAGCGCCTGGAAGCGCTCGTGGCGGAGCGGCGGCGGAGACTCGAACGGGGGTCGCGATGAGCCCCGCCCTGCACAGAGTGCAATTCTTCCTGCTGGCCGCGGTCGCGTTCCTCGCCCTCGGCTCGCTCCTGTCGGCCGTGGGGGCGCGCGCGTTCGCGGCCCGGTTGTCGCGTTGGGAGCCGAGGGCCCGCCATCGCGCCCTCGTCTTGTTGGCGGTGTTGCCCGTGCTCACGGCGCTCGCGCTCATGCTGTCCGCGAGCCTCCCGTCCCTGCTCTCGCTCGTGGTGCCAGGGCTCGACCACTGCGCCACGCATGACGACGGGCATGCGCACCTGTGCTTCGTCCACCTGCCCGGCAGCGGAATCCACCTGGCCTGGGTCCTGGGGCTCGTCTTCCTCGTGAGCTACGCCTCGCTGCGCGCGGCCCTCGGGGCCTCGGACGTGGTGCGCGCGGTGCGCGTGCTCGGTGCCCTCACGAGGACCGGCGAGCCACGCCGGGACCTGGGTGTCATCGTGCTGGAGACCTCGCGGCCCGTGTGCCTGACGGCGGGCCTCTTGCGCCCCCGGGTGCTGCTGTCGCGCGGGCTGCTCGACTCGCTCGGCGAGGAGGAGCGCGCCGTCGTCCTGGCCCACGAGCGGGCCCATGTGCGCCGCCGCGATGCCCTCGTCGCCAGCCTCGTGCGCGCGCTGGCCGTGGTGCACCTGCCCCGGGTCGCGCGCTGGCTCGTGCGCGAGCTGGAGATCGCCGCCGAGCAGGCGTGTGACGAGGACGCCGCCAGTGCCGTGGGCGATCGTGTCGCCGTGGCTTCCGCGATCTTGAGCGTCGAGCGCGCGACGCGGCACGCGGTGGCCGAGCGGCTCGCGCCCGTGGCCGTCGCGTTCGGGCAATGCGCGGTGGCGCGGCGCGTGGAGTCGTTGCTCGCCGAGCCCGTGCCCACGCGGTCGCTGCGCGGGGTGGCGCTCTGTCTCCTCGCCGCGCTCATGGGGGTTCTCGGCACGTCCGCCGGGCTGCACCACCTGACCGAGTCCCTTCTCTCCGTCGTCGCTCACTGAGCTCTCATGGCCCTCGTCCAACCGACCCGTCTTCGTCCGCGCGGAAAACCGAGGGACGCTCGGTTTTTCGCGCGCCTCTTGCTCGTCCTCGCGTCCGCCGCGAGCGCCGAGGCGCGGGAGTCCGAGCCGGGCCCGGTGCTCACCGAGAGCGAGGCCGTGGCCCACGCGCTTCGCCGGGCCCCGCTGCGCGATACCGTCGAGGGAGACGTCACCGCCGAGCAGGGACGTGGACGGGCCGCGGGCGCCTATCCCAACCCGCAGCTCGCGTTCACGCGCGAGCAGACCTTCGGCGCCTCCGGATCGCGCGAGGACTATCTCTCGCTCGCCCAGACACTCGATCTCGGCGCCCGGCGCGCGCTCCAGGGCGAGGCCGGCGAGGCGCGGGCACGTGCCGCACGGCGGGAAGGTGATGCCGCGGGGCTGTCGGTCGCCGCGGAGGCCCGTCTGCGCTTCCACGAGGTGCTCTATCGGCAAGCCCGGGTCCGCACGCTGGAAGGGTGGGGAGAGCGGATCGAGCAGGCGCTGACCTTCGTGACGCGTCGTGAGCAACGAGGCGATGCCGCGACGTACGACCGGAGGCGTGTCGAGCGGGAGCGCGCCGTGGCGACGGGCCGGTTGGAAACGGAGCAGGCCGCGCTCGAGCGCGCACGAGCCCGGCTCCAGGCACTCCTCGGCGCCGACGTGCCCGCGCCGGGTGTGACGGGAACGCTCCTGCCCGACACGGACCCCGCGGAACTCCCGGCCCTGCGCGCCTCGAGCGGCTCGCGTCCGGAGTTGCTGGCGCTCGACCTGCGCATCGAGGCCGCCACGCTCGAGCACCGCGCGGCCTCCCGCTGGTGGGCACCGGACCTGCTGCTCGAGGGCGGCTGGAAGGGCGTGGACCTCGGAGGCCAGGGGCGCACCGATGGGTTCCTGCTCGGGGCGTCCTTGTCGCTTCCGTTGTGGGATCGCTCGTCGGGGCTCGCCCATCTCGCCGCGGGCGAGGCCCGGGCCGCGCGAGGGCGTCGCGCGCTGCTCGAGTCGGAGCTCGACGGGGAGTTGGCGGGCGCCCGGGCGGAAGCCGTCCGGCTGCGCCGCGCCGCCGCGGAGTTCCACGAGCGCACCACCGAGGTGTCCAGCGAGCTCGTGCGCATCGCCTCGGCGGGGTACGCGGGCGGGGAGCTGGGGCTGCTCGAGCTGCTCGATGCCTACCGGGGTGCCACGGACGATTTCCTCACCGCGCTCGACATGGCGCACGCCGCGCGCCGGGCGCGCATCGAGCTGGATCGGCTCACGGGAGTGGGGTTGCCATGAAACGTCTGATGATCCTCCTGCCGCTCGTGCTCGCGGCGGCGTGCCGCTCGCATTCCCACGACGGTGACGCGGAGCACGGCCATGCGCACGGGCATGACGCGGCGGACGAGCGGCCCGCGCTCTCGTGGACGCACTGGACCGAGGCCAGTGAGCTCTTCATCGAACTGCCAGCGCTGGTGCGTGGAGAGGAATCGCCCTGCGCGGCCCACGTGACGAAGCTCGAGGGCTTCGCGGCGCTGGCCGAGGGGCGGGTGAGCGTGGTGCTGCGGGGTGACTCCGGTGAGGAGCGCTTCGACAGTCAGGGCCCGTCGGTTCCGGGCATCTTCCGCCCCGTGGTGAAGCCGGCCGCCCCAGGCAAGCGCCGGCTGCTCGTGGAGATCCGGGCGCCGGGCCTGTCCGCGGACCACGATCTCGGCGATGTGACGGTCTTCGAGAGCACCGCCGCCGCGCGCGCCGGGATTCCCGAGCAGCCCGAGGTCCCGGGCCGCATCCCGTTCCTCAAGGAGCAGCAGTGGCCCATCGAGTTCGCGACCGCGCTCGTCTCCGAACACGCCCTGCGTCCGACCCTGCGCGCGACCGGCGAGGTGCGTGCCCGGTCCGACGGAGAGATCCTCGTGAGGGCGCCCGCCGCGGGCCGGGTCGCGACGAGTGGAAAGGCCTTTCCACGCCTCGGCGAGCAGGTCGCCGTCGATGATCCACTCGGGGCGATCGCGCCTCGGCTCGAGGCCGCGGACGTGGCGTCCCTGGAGCTCGCCGTCACCCGTGCGGAGCTGGAGCTGCGCTTCGCGGAGCGCGAGCGCGAACGCCTCGAGAAGCTACGGGCCGAGGGAGCGGTGCCCGATCGGCGCGTCGAGGAGGCGGTCCACGCCACCCAGGACGCCCAGGCCTCGCTCGGGGCGGCGCGGCGGCGGCTCGAGCAGTTCCGCCGCGTGCAACGGACGGCAGGGAGCGGCGAGGGCACGGTCGCGCTGCGTGCTCCGCTGTCGGGCACCGTCACCGAGGTCCACGTGGCCCCGGGCGCCTTCGTCGAGGCGGGCACACCGCTGTTCCGGGTCACCGACCTCACCCAGCTCTGGCTGGAGGCGCGGGTGCCCGAGATCGACGTGGGCCGGCTCGGCACCCCCCGAGGCGCGTCGTTCTTCGTCGAGGGCAGTGACGAGGCCATCGAGCTTCCCGCCGACGCGCTCGTTGCCCGGGGACACGTCATCGATCCGCTCACGCGCACGCTTCCGCTCGTGTTCGCGGTGGACAACGCGGGGGGCCGGTGGGCCGTGGGAGTGTTCGCGCGCGTCCTCCTCGTCAACGGCGAGGAGCGCCGTGCCCTCGCCGTGCCGGAATCCTCGGTGGTCGACGACAGTGGCGTGTCCGTCGTCTTCGTGCAGGTCGAGGGGGAGTCCTTCGAGCGCCGGGTGGTGCGCCTCGGGGCGCGCGACCGGGGCCACGTCGAGGTGCTGAGCGGCGTTCGCGCCGGAGAGCACGTCGTCACGCGCGGCGCGTGGTCCGTGAAGCTCGCCGCGTCGAGTGGCGCCATTCCCGCTCACGGGCACTCGCACTGAGGGCGCCGGCATGATCGACGCGATTCTTCGCGGCAGGCGAAAACCCCGGGTCCGAGCCGCTCGGCTGATCGCCCTGGGACCAGGAGTCAATGCCCTTCATGCATGGGGACCCACCAGGACCTACAGTCCCGCAAACGACGCGAAGCATCCATTGGAAGTCACGAAGGATGCTTGGCGTCTCGACGGTATTGACAGATCCAGAAGCCTGGCCGCGTGCTCCCTTGACTGCCGGTCCAACCGGTGTCTAGGGTGCGCGGCTTCGAGTCAGCTCCACTGTGGTGCTGATCGCGGGCCACTCGTAGCTCCCCGCGAGTGGCCGACGTCCAACAACCGGGGGCAGTAGCACCGTTTCCCAAGGATTCCCTACCAAATGCAGCAGAATGTGAACCAGCAGATCGGAGAGGTCGGCGACGAGGATTTTGCCGCGATGTTCGAGGCCTCGCTCAAGGAGCGAGGGGGCGAAGGCATCCTCAAGGAAGGCGAGATCGTCAAGGGCACCGTCGTTCAGGTGACCAAGGACTATGCCATCGTCGACATCGGCTACAAGTCCGAGGGCCAGGTTCCGATCTCCGAGTTCACCAGCCCTCGTGGCGAGGTCTCCGTCAAGGCGGGCGACCCGGTCGAGGTCCTCCTGGAGAGCCGCGAGAACGACACCGGCATGGTCGTCCTCTCCAAGGAGAAGGCCGACAAGATGCGTATCTGGGACGAGATCAGCGCCGCGTGCGAGCGCGATGAGATCGTCAAGGGCACCATCGTGGGCCGCGTCAAGGGCGGCCTCTCGGTCGACATCGGCGTCAAGGCGTTCCTGCCCGGCAGCCAGGTCGATATCCGCCCCGTGCGCAACTTGGACCAGTACATCTCGAAGGAATTCGAGTTCAAGGTCATCAAGTTCAACAAGAAGCGCGGCAACATCGTCCTCTCCCGCCGCGTCCTGCTCGAGAAGCAGCGCGAGGAGATGAAGAAGGAGACCCTCAAGAACCTCAAGGAGGGTGCGGTCCTCAAGGGCGTGGTCAAGAACCTCACCGACTACGGCGCCTTCATCGACCTGGGCGGCATCGACGGCCTGCTGCACATCACCGACATGTCGTGGGGCCGCATCGGTCACCCCTCGGAGATGTTCAACGTGGGCGATGAGGTCCGCGTCGTCGTCCTCAAGTTCGACCCCGCGCAGGAGCGCGTCAGCCTGGGCCTCAAGCAGATCCAGGAGGACCCGTGGCACCGCGCCGACGAGAAGTACCCGGTCGGCACCCGCGTCAAGGGCAAGGTCGTCTCCATCACCGACTACGGCGCGTTCATCGAGATCGAGCAGGGCGTCGAGGGTCTGGTGCACGTGTCCGAGATGTCCTGGACCAAGCGCCTCAAGCACCCCAGCAAGATGCTGGAGGTCGGCCAGGAGGTCGAGGCCGTCGTCCTCGACATCGATCCCAAGGCCAAGCGGATTGCCCTGGGCATGAAGCAGATCGAGCAGAACCCCTGGACGCTGCTCGAGGACAAGTACCCGATCGGCTCGGTCATCAAGGGTCAGATCCGCAACGTCACCGACTTCGGCGTGTTCGTCGGCGTCGAGGAGGGCGTGGACGGCCTGGTGCACGTGTCCGACATCTCCTGGACCCAGCGCATCAAGCACCCGGGCGAGATGTTCAAGAAGGGCGACGAGGTCGAGGCGGTGGTGCTCAACATCGACGTCGAGAACGAGCGCTTCAGCCTGGGCATCAAGCAACTCCAGCCGGACCCCTGGGACACGCTCAGCGAGCGCACCCCGGTGGGCAGCCGCGTGAAGGGCAAGGTCACCAAGGTGACGGACTTCGGCGCCTTCGTGGAGATCGAGCCCGGCATCGAGGGCCTCGTGCACGTCTCCGAGCTGAAGGAGGAGCGTGTCGAGAACCCGCGTGACGTGGTGCAGGAGGCCCAGGATGTCGAGGTGAAGATCATCGACATCAACACCCAGGACCGGAAGGTCGCCCTGTCGATGAAGGCCCTCATCGGCGAGGGTGAGGACTACCGCGAGTACCTCCGCCGCCAGGCCGAGGGCTCCAAGGCGCGCCTCGGCGACGTCATGGCGAGCAAGCTCAAGAAGTAGTCTGGTTTCATCCCTCGCATGAGGGGTGGCACGGCGGCCGGGTTCCCCAGCGGGAGCCCGGCCGTTTGTTTTCGCGCACTCACACGAGGCTGACCTCGTGCGTCATGACGGAGAGGGGGGAAGCGGGCTTGACCCCCTCGGGAGGCACGGTGATATGGGCCATGTCCGAGGTTATTGAACCTCGTCCTTATTCAGCTTTTCTCAGCACTTTCCCCGGAGGCGGATCATGGCACGTGAAGTGGTCATCGTGGGCGCGGCGCGGACTCCCATCGGGACGTTTCAGGGCTCCCTCGCCAAGTTGACGGCGCCGCAGCTCGGCGCGATCGCCATCAAGGCCGCCCTGGAGCGCTCGGGTGTGTCGCCCGATCAGGTGAGCGAGACCATCATGGGCTGCGTGCTCCAGGCGGGCGTGGGCCAGGCTCCCGCGCGTCAGGCCGCCATCTTCGCGGGCATCCCGGAGAGCGTCCCCGCGGTCACCCTCAACAAGGTGTGCGGCTCGGGCCTCAAGGCGGTGATCGCCGGCGCCCAGGCCATCGCCCTCGGCGACGCCGAGGTGGTGGTGGCTGGCGGCATGGAGTCCATGAGCAACGCGCCCTACCTGAGCCACACCATGCGCGGCGGCGCCCGCATGGGGAACGTGGAGTTCAAGGACGCGCTCATCCATGACGGTCTGTGGGACGTGTACGGCAACGTGCACATGGGCAACTGCGCCGAGGAGTGCTCGCTCAGCCAGGGCATTCCCCGCTCGGCCCAGGACGAGTACGCGCTCGAGTCCACCCGGCGCGCCATCGAGGCCCAGAAGGCCGGCCTGTTCACCCGGGAGATCGTCCCCGTCACCGTGCCCGGTGGCAAGGGCGGCGACGTGGTGGTGAGCGAGGACGACGGCCCGAAGAGCGCCCGGCCCGAGAAGATCCCCACGCTCAAGCCCGTGTTCAAGAAGGACGGCACGGTGACGGCCGCCAACGCCTCGTCCATCAACGACGGCGCCGCGGCGCTGGTGCTCATGAGCGCCGAGCGCGCCAAGGCCGAGGGCCGCACGGTGCTCGGCCGCATCACCGGCTACGCCGGGGCCGCGCGCAAGCCGGTGGAGTTCACCATCGCCCCCGCGGACGCCATCAACGCCCTGCTCAAGCGCACCAAGCTCAAGGTGAGCGACGTGGACCTGTGGGAGATCAACGAGGCCTTCGCCGTGGTGGCCATCGCCAACAACACGCTGCTCGGCCTGAATCCCTCCAAGGTCAATCCCCGTGGCGGAGCGGTGGTGCTCGGCCACCCGATTGGCGCCTCGGGCGCGCGCGTGCTGGTGACGCTGCTGCACGAGATGAAGGACCTGGACAAGAAGCGGGGCGTGGCGTCGCTGTGTATCGGCGGCGGCGAGGGCATCGCGCTGATGGTGGAGCGCTAATCCATACGGACTCGCTCTCCCAAGGGGAGAGGAGAGCGGGGCGGGGGCCCGACGTGAGCAAGGCCCTGGCCCCGTTCTCGTGAAGGAGCGGTTCATGAACAAGATCATCCCGAGCGCGGACGAGGCCGTTCGCGACATGCCGGATGGCTGCACGCTGATGAGCGGCGGCTTCGGCCTGTGTGGCAATCCCGAGACCCTGATCGCGGCCATCAACCGCAAGGGCACCAAGGGGTTGACCATCATCTCCAACAACTGCGGCACCACCGAGCTGGGCTTGGGGATCCTCCTCAACTCCAAGCAGGTGAAGAAGATCGTCGCCAGCTACGTGGGGGAGAACAAGGAGTTCGAGCGGCAGCTCATCTCCAAGGAACTGGAGGTGGAGCTCAACCCCCAGGGCACACTCGCCGAGCGCATCCGCGCCGGGGGCAGTGGCATCGGTGGCTTCTTCACGCCGTCGGGCGCGGGCACCGAGTTGGCCAAGGGCAAGGAGACGCGGATGATCGACGGGCGCCTGCACGTGCTGGAGCTGCCGCTCAAGGCGGACTTCACCATCGTGCGTGCGTGGAAGGCGGACACCTGGGGCAACCTGGTGTTCAACAAGACCGCCCGCAACTTCTCGCCGATGATGTGCATGGCGGGAAGGACGACGATCGTCGAGGCCGAGCACATCGTGCCGGCCGGCGAGATCGGCCCGGATGAGGTGCACGTGCCCGGTATCTTCGTGCACCGCATCGTCCAGGCCAAGGACCTGCAGAAGTGGATCGAGCGCCGTACCGTGCAGAAGAAGGCTTGAGAGGACGCCATGCCCCTGACCCGTGAGCAGATCGCCCAGCGCATCGCCCAGGAGCTGCGCGACGGCTATTACGTGAACCTGGGAATCGGCATGCCGACCCTGGTGGCCAACTACGTCCCGAAGGGCATGGACATCATGCTCCACTCGGAGAATGGCCTCCTCGGCATGGGCCCCTGGCCCCTGGAGGGTGAAGAGGATCCGGACCTCATCAACGCCGGCAAGGAGACGGTGACCGCGGTCAAGGGCGCCGCCTACTTCGACTCGGCGCTCTCCTTCGGGATGATCCGCGGAGGTCACATCGACATGGCCGTGCTCGGCGCCATGGAGGTGAGCGAGCAGGGTGACCTGGCCAACTGGATGATCCCCGGCAAGATGGTGAAGGGCCCGGGCGGCGCCATGGACCTGGCGGTGGGCTCCAAGCGCGTCTTCGTGGCCATGGAGCACGCCAACAAGGAGGGCAAGTCGAAGATCCTCAAGAAGTGCACGCTGCCCCTCACCGCCCTCAAGTGCGTGAACCACATCGTCACCGAGTACGCCTTCCTGGACGTGACCCCCGAGGGGATCGTGCTGCGCGAGGTGGCCCCCGGCGTGACGGTGGAGCAGGTGCGCTCGCTCACCGAGGCCACGCTCAAAATCGCTCCGGACCTTCGCGAGATGAAGGTCTGAAAACGCTCCCCGCGCCCGTGTTGCCGGACTCTCCCATCGAGTTGACCATCGAGCGCCTCGGGCAACTGGGGGAGGGTGTGGCCTCCTACGAGGGCCGCACCGTCTTCGTGCCCGGGGCGTTTCCGGGAGACCGGGTGCGCGTGCGCCTGGAGCAGGAGGGGAAGGTGATGCGCGGGCACCTCGTGGGCGAGGTGCTGGCGCCGTCACCCGACCGCAAGCCCTCGCCCTGCGCGATCAGCGCGCGGTGCGGGGGGTGTGACTGGCTGGAGCTGAACGAGTCCGCCCAGCGCGCCGCGAAGCAGGAGATCGTCCTCTCCGCGCTCGAGCACCTGGGCCACCTCGAGCGGGACGCCTTCGCCGTGCGGCCGCTGCTCGTGGCGCCGTGGGACTTCGGCTACCGGCGGCGCGCGGTGCTGCATCCGCTCAAGGACGAGCTGACGTATTTCGGGCGGCGCAGCCATGACCGGGTGCCGGTGGAGGTGTGCCCCGCGCTGATGCCGGCGCTCGCCGAGTTGCCCGGCAAGCTCGGGCCGCTGCTCAAGCCCCTGTCCCGCGAGGCCGAGGAAGTGCACCTGCTGGCCGAGGGGAACAAGGCGGCCTTCGCGGTGCTGCTCAAGGGGCAGGTGGCGCCCCGGTACGTCGAGGCGTGCGAGGCGGCGGTGCGCGCGCTGCGGCTGGAGGGCGCGGTGCTGGTGCCGAAGGAGGGCTCGCCGCGGATCATCGGCAAGCCGGTGCTGCGCTCGCTCTCGCCGCTGGTGCCCGAGGTGCCGCTGTTCCTGCGGCCGGATGCGTTCTCCCAGGCGCATGGCGAGGCGAACGTGGGGCTCGTCACCGCGGCCGTGCACGAGCTGGCCCCGCGCGAGACGGACTCGGTGCTGGAGCTGTACTCGGGCAATGGCAACTTCACCTTCCCGCTCGCGGCGAGCGCGGCGAGCGTGCTCGGGGTGGAGTCGTCCTCGGTGTCGGTGGACCTGGCCCAGCGCAGCGCGCGCGAGGGCAGGGTGGCCAACGTGCGCTTCGTCCAGGGCGACTCCCGCAAGGTGTGCGAGGGGCTCATCCGCGAGGGCAAGCGCTTCGACCTGGCCCTGGTGGATCCTCCCCGCACCGGTGCGCCGGGGCTCGCGAAGTGGCTCACCGCACTGGGCGTGAAGCGCGTGGTGTACGTGGCGTGTGATCCCGGCGCGCTGGCGCGGGATGCGGCGGCCCTCGCGCAGGCCGGCTATGCGCCCCGGGCGCTCCAGGTGGTGGACATGTTCCCCCAGACGCACCACGTGGAATCCGTGATGTCTTTCGAGCGGGCGGCGTAGAGTCTCACCCTCCGGACTTCGTGCTCCCCACGAGCAATCCGAGAAGGGTGTGTCTTCATGTCGATGGGTTGGGACTTCCTGGTCGCGCGAGACAATCTGGAGCGGGTCTTCGTCGAGCCCTCGACGGATCCGACGGAGCAGCCCCTCGCGCCGGGAGAGGCGGTGCTCACGGTCGAGCGCTTCGCGTTGACGGCCAACAACATCACCTACGGGGTGATGGGCGAGGCACTGGGCTACTGGCGCTGCTTTCCCACCGCTCCCGACTGGCGGGGCCGGATTCCCGCCTGGGGCTACGCGCGGGTCTCGCGCTCCGCCTCCCCGGAGGCCCCCGTGGGACTGCGGTTCTTCGGCCTCGTGCCCATGTCGACGCACTTCGTGGCCCGGCTTCAGCGCACGGGCAGTGGCTACATGGATGCGGCGACGCACCGGGCGGGATTGTCACCGTTCTACAACCGCTACACGCGCGTCGAGGTGGATGAGTCCTTCGACAATCATCGCGCGCTGCTGCGGCCGCTCTTCGCGACCTCGTTCCTGCTGGATGACATGCTGTACGAGGCGGAGCATGCCGGAACGAAGACCGTCATCCTGTCGAGCGCCTCGAGCAAGACCGCCATGGGCCTGGCGTGGTTGCTCTCGCGTCACGGGATGAAGGTGGTGGGGCTCACGTCGCGCAAGAACCTGGCCCTGCTCGGCGGCCTGGGCCTGTACCAGCAGCTCGTCCCCTATGACGCGATGGCCGGGCTGTGGGTCGAGACGCCCGCGGTCTTCGTCGACTTCGCCGGGGAGCCGGCCGTGGTGCGGGGCATCCATCGTCAGCTCAAGGACGGGCTGCGCCAGAGCACCCTCGTGGGAGGCACGCACCAGCGCACGCCCCCCGCCTCGAAGAGCGAACCCCTGCCGGGGCCCACGCCCACCTTCTTCTTCGCACCGGATCGGCTGCGCAAGCGCGTGACGGACTGGGGACTGGAGACCTTCGAGGCCCGGCTGGGGGAGGCCATGAAGGCCTTCGTGGCCGCCAGCTCCTGGCTGCGGCTCGAACACCATCGGGGCCCCGAGGCACTGAAGGCCGTCTATCGCGACGTCGTGACGGGCCAGGCCCGCCCCGAGGCCGGGCACATCGTCTGGCCGGACCCCGCCTCCCGGTGAAGTCCGCCACGGACGCGCCACGCGCGAGGCCGGGTGAACGTGGGGTGAGCCCGGGTCCTCCGGGTCTCTGGAAGTGGGGCGGGGTGGAGGTTACAAAGCCTCGATGGACGCCCGCATCGTCGAGTTCGCCGAGGTCCTCCGCCAGAACGGCGTGCGGGTGAGCACGTCCGAGGTCGCGGATGCGACCCGGGCCGCCGCGGAGGTGGGGCTCCAGGACAAGGCCGTCTTCCGCGCCGTGCTGCGCACCACGTTGATCAAGCGGGAGCAGGACGGGGACGTGTTCCAGCGCGCCTTCGACTTCTTCTTCTCTGGGACGGCCAGGCCCTTCGAGGCGCTCGAGCCGTCGCTCGCCGGGCGGCTCCAGGAGCAGGGGTTGCTCGAGGGCGAGTCGTTGAGGACGGTGCTCGACGAGCTGCACCGGCGCCTTCCCGGGATGTCCCCGCTCGCCCAGGCGGCGCTCGAGGGAAACCCGGGGGCCTTGGCGCGGCTGTTCCGCACGGCCCAGCTCCAGTTGGATTTTTCCCGGATGAGGGGCCCGCTGCAGATGGGCTTCTTCTCGCGGCGGCTGATGGTGGCGGCGGGGCTGGAGCGGGCCCGCGCGGAGCTCCAGTCCTTCGAGGACGCGCTGCGCGAGCAGGGACTGGGGCAGGACAGCGTGGAGATCGTCTCGCGCCACATGGACGGAGCCCTGCGCCAGGTGGAGGACGCGGCGCGGCGCGAGGTGAAGCGTCAGGCGGGCGCGCGCATCGGCAAACCCTCGGGCGGAGTGGAGGACAAGCCGCTGCACCGGCTCAGCCAGGCCGAGGTGAAGCAGATGCAGGCGGCGGTGCGCGCCCTGGCGGAGAAGCTCAAGGCCCGGCTCGTGCGCAAGCGGCGCTCGCGGCGCGAGGGCACGCTCCACGTGAGCCGCACCCTGCGCCACAACCTGCCGTGGGGTGGGGTGCCCATGGTGCCCTGGTTCCGCACCCGCCGCCCCGAGCGCCCCGAGCTCGTCGTCCTCTGTGACGTCTCGGACTCGGTGCGCAACGCCTCGCGGATGATGTTGCTCTTCACCCACACGCTCCAGTCGCTCTTCGCTCGCGTGCGCTCGTTCGTCTTCGTGGCGGACGTGGGCGAGGTGACGCAGCACTTCAAAGAGCGGGACGTGGACCGGGCGATCGATCTGGCCACGCTGGGCGGAGCCGTCTCGCTCACCGCCAACTCCGACTATGGCCGGGCGCTGGCCACCTTCACGCGCCACCAGCTCGGCAGCATCACGCGCCGCACCACGGTGCTGGTCATCGGGGACGGCCGCAACAACCACAACGCCGCCAATGCCTGGGCGCTCGAGGAGCTCAGGCGCAAGTGCAAGCGTCTGCTCTGGGTCTGCCCCGAGGGGCGCGACAACTGGGGCCTTGGCGACAGCGAGATGCTCACCTATTCGAAGCACTGCCACCACGCCGTGGTGGTCAACTCCGTGGCCGCGCTGTCCCGCATCGCCGAGCAGCTCGTCCCCGCCTGACCCAGAAGAGGCCACATGTCCCGTTCCATGTTCGATGACCTCGACGCGACCCCCTCCGGAGCCATGGAGGCGATCGATTCGCGTACGCTGCGGCTGTCCGCCCACCCCCTCACCGAGGAGGAGCTCCAGGGGCTCATCCGCTACCAGGAAGCCTTCCTCGCCCGGATCGAGGGCCCCTCGGGGGGCCCAAGCGCCGTGGCCGATGCCCACCAAGCGGGCCTGGAGGCCTCGGGATTGGACGTGAAGCGGGTGGAGCTGGGCACGGTGTTGCTGCGCGCCTACTGTGGCCAGCGCTGGACGGCGCGCCGGCTGCGCACCCGGCTCGGGGAGCTGGAGGCCCAGGCGGACGCCGCGTCCGCGGAGAAGGCGGCCAAGGCGCGCACCGAGCTGCGCCGGATCGAGGACCTGGAGCCCCTGGCCCGGCGCCATGGCCAGGAGTCGGTGGACCTGCTCGCCCCCCACGAGGAGCGCCTCGTCGCCCTGCATGCCCGGATGCAGCGGGCACTGACCCGGGCGTGAGGCGCCCGCGTGCCCGCCCGCCCGGGTGTTGCAATCCGCCGGGCCCCGTCGGATAAGGGCCCGTTCTTCATACGGAAAGACCCATGAAGCGCTACTTCATCCACACCTTCGGCTGCCAGATGAACGTCAACGACTCGATGCGGATGGGCGAGGTGCTGAGCTCGCTCGACTACCGCCCGACGCCGGTGGCGGAGGAGGCGGACCTCATCATCCTCAACACCTGCTCCATCCGCGAGAAGGCCGAGGACAAGATGCTCTCCGCGCTGGGCCGCTACCGCACGGTGAAGCTCGCGCGCGGCACGCTCCTGGGCGTGGGCGGGTGCGTGGCGCAGCAGGAGAAGGAGAAGCTGCTCAAGAAGGTGCCCTACCTGGACTTCGTCTTCGGCCCGGACTCCATCGCCAAGCTGCCGGACATCATCGGCCGGGTGAAGGGCGAGCGCGAGCGCGTGGTGGAGACGGCCTGGGTGGACTCCGAGGAGTACGTCTTCCCGCGCGCGGACCCCGAGACGAGCCGGGGCAAGGTGACGGAGTTCGTCACGGTGATGAAGGGCTGCGACAACGTGTGCTCCTTCTGCGTGGTGCCGCACACGCGCGGCCGCGAGGTGAGCCGGCCCTTCCCGGACGTGCTCACCGAGGTGGCGAGCCTGGCCCAGGTGGGCGTGCGCGAGGTGACGCTCATCGGGCAGAACGTGAACTCATACCAGGGTGGGGTGAGCTTCGCGCAGCTGCTCCTGCGCTGCGCGGAGGTGCCGGGCATCGAGCGCGTGCGCTTCACCACGAGCCACCCGCATGACCTGTCCGACGAGCTGATCGAGGCGTTCCGCAGCCAGCCGAAGATCTGCCCGCACTTCCACCTGCCGGTGCAGAGCGGCTCCAATCCGGTGCTCAAGCGGATGCGGCGCGACTACACGGTGGCGGAGTACCTCGAGCGGCTGGGCAAGCTGCGCGCGGCGCGTCCGGGCATCGCGATGACCACGGACATCATCGTGGGCTTCCCCGGCGAGACGGAGGAGGACTTCGCCCTCACGCTCGCGCTCACCGAGCAGGTGCGCTACGACAACCAGTTCTCCTTCATCTACAGCCCCCGGCCGAAGACGGGCGCGGCGCTGCGCGAGAACGACTGGGGTCCGGTGCCGCACGAGGTGAAGATCGAGCGGCTGGAGCGGCTGCAGAAGCTCCAGCGGCGCATCAGCGGGGAGATCACCCAGGCGCTGGTGGGCCAGGAGGTGGAGGTGCTGGTGGAGGGCCCCTCGCGCTACAACCCGCTCAAGCGCTTTGGCCGCACGGCGGAGAACCGCACGGTGAACTTCGACGGGGACGCCCCGGCGGGTGCCTTCGTGAAGGTGAAGGTGGAGAGCGCCACGCCCAACCAGCTCACCGGCAAGCAGCTCGAGGTGCTCAGCCCGCCCACGGTGATGCCTCCCGCCGAGCTGCCCCAGCCCGCCGAGACCTGCGTCGTCGCCTGAAGCCCCCGTTTTCCCTCCCCGAGGTGTCCTGTCATGGCCCTGCGCCGCTTTCGTGAGCAGTCCCCGCGCATCCACCCGAGCTGCTTCATCGAGGAGTCGGCGCAGGTCATCGGCGACGTGGAGCTGGGGAAGGACAGCTCGGTGTGGTTCAACTCGGTGCTGCGCGGGGACGTGAACGGCATCCGCATTGGCCAGCGCACCAACATCCAGGATCTCACGATGATCCACGTCACCGGCCAGACCGAGACGGTCATCGGGGACGACGTGACGGTGGGGCACCGGGTGATCCTGCATGGCTGCCGGGTGGGCCACCGCGTGCTGGTGGGCATGGGCGCCATCGTCATGGACGACGTGGAGATCGGCGAGGACTGCATCATCGGCGCGGGGACACTGCTGACGCCCGGGACGAAGATTCCCCCGGGCTCGCTCGTGGTGGGCTCGCCCGGCAAGGTCAAGCGGCCGCTCACCCCCGAGGAGCGCACCTTCCTGCTCGAGTCCGCCCGGCACTACGTGGAGACCGCCGGCGAGCACCGCGCCAGCCGCTAACGAAGTGACGTGCGCTCCACCGCGTGCTAGGACCCCCTCTCATGGAGGTCGCAGCCGCACTCAGGGCGTGCCCGCTCTTCAAGGACTTTTCCGACGTCGGCATCCAGATTTTCGCCGCCATCGGGGTCTCCCGGGCCTTTCCCAAGGGCTCGGCCCTGTTTCAGGAAGGGCGTGCCGGAGAATCGCTCTTCATCGTCCACGAGGGCTCGGTGCGCTTGAGCGCCAGGAGCCCCGCGGGCGGAGAGGTGGCGCTCGCCGAGGTGGGAGAGGGCGAGCCCCTGGGCGAGCTCGCCCTCATCCAGAAGGGAGAGCGGCTGTGCACCGCCACCGCCCTCACCGATGTGCTCGCCGTGGAGATCCGCCACGCGGACTTCCAGAAGCTCACCACCCAGAAGCCCCAGGCCTGTGTGAAGCTCCTGATGGGCGTCATCCTCCACTTCAGCCAGAAGGTCCGCGACAACCAGGGCGCCATGAAGTCGCTCGTGGGCAAACCGTGATCCGCTCCTGGTCGCGCTCCGTGCTACCTTCCGCCCGCGGCGATGCCCGAATGCCGAGGGCGGAGCGGAGCGTGTGCGTGACGGGAAGTTCCTGGCGTACAGGGCGGCAAGCGGCTGCCACCTGGACCTACCTCATCGAGCCCTTTTCCCGAGAGGACGCCGCGGGAAAGATGGCGCGAGCGCCTGGTCGCTCCTACGCAGGGAAGCAGGGCGTCTCCATGGGAAGAGCGAGCGGACAGGCATAGGCGCTATCCTGGAGGCGGTCCCGGAGTTTTCGCGAAGCAGGCGTGGTTGATGCGTGGGCTTTTCAAGGGCGGCGCCGGGTAGTGTTCCCGGGCGGGGCCTTCAAGGAAGCGAAGAGAGACGAGCGTGCAAGAATTCCTCACCAACTTGCTGGGCAGTACCCACGGCGTCCTCGCCTACCTCACCGTGTTCGGCATCCTGGTGGCGTGTGGCCTGGGAGTGCCTCTGCCCGAGGACATTTCGCTCATCCTGGGTGGCTTCCTCGCCCACAAGGGCGCGGCGAGCCTGGCCGGCATGATGTTGATTGGCTTCGGCGGCATCCTGGTGGGCGACAGCCTCATCTTCCTGGCGGGCCGCCGATTGGGCTCGAAGGTGGGCCGCTCGCCCACGGGCTTCCTGGCCCGCGTCGTCACGCCCGACAAGCGCGCCCGGGTGGAGGGGCTCTTCGCCCTGCACGGGCAGAAGATCGTGATGATCGCCCGCTTCCTGCCCGGCGTGCGCGCGGTGACGTACTTCACCGCCGGCTCGGCGGGCATGTCCTATGCCCGCTTCATCTTCTGGGATGGGCTCGCGGCGCTCCTGTCCGCGCCCTTCTTCGTGTGGCTGGGCTTCCACTTCGGCGACAAGCTCGACTACGCCATCGAGCGGATGAAGGAAGGGCAGCTCGTGGTGGTGGGTGGCCTCGTGGTGGTGGGCCTGGGGGCGTTCCTGTGGCGCAAGCGGCTGGGCGCCCTGCGCGCCGAGGCGCTCAAGGCCGCGGTGAAGCCCGCGTCGCTGTCGGCCCACCTGCTGACGGGCATGGCCTCCGAGGCTCCCTCGGCCAGCGCCTCCGTTTTCGAGAAGTCCTCGGGCACCGAGGGCCTGCGCATCCGCGATTGAGCCAGGCGCGGATTGAGGCTCGTGCCCGAGGGCGATGAACATCCACCAGATGCTTGGGGGCTTGGCTCAGCAAGCGCCCAACTACCGGGTGGAGTAGAGCGCGGAGGGAAGCCGTGCGGCGCGGCGACTACTTGCCGCGTTTGCGGGGGGCGGGCTCGTCGTCACCGCCCGCAGGCGCCACCTGCTTCTCGGTGGTGAGCACCCGGGCCAGCAGCTGCTCCTTGTCCTCGGGGTTGAGCGTGTCGATGGCCTGGCGCAGGGTGTTGAAGTCCAGCCGGGCCACCGTGACGGTGTTGCCGCCCTTGATTTCCTGCACGGTGGGCACGCTCACCAGTTCGCGCACGTAGGTCTCGAACTCCACCTTCACGTCCGCGGCCTGTTGGATGCAGTTGTCCCGGGCGGCCACGAGCTTCTGACTGCCCTCGGTGTAGTTCAGGTCCGGGTTGCGCGTCATCGCCTCGTCGAAGGTGGCCTTGCGCTTGAGCAACGAGCTGTAGAGCTCGATGTAGCTCATCACCCGGTCGGTCTCGGGGCGGTTGACGTTGCGCGCCTGGTTGAGGGCATCGCCCGTGTCGTCACAGTGCACCTTGCCCAGCGCGGCGGCGTCCGGCGTGCCACGGGCCTGCAGGAACTCCGTCTCGCGATCCAGGCGCTCATCCGAGGAGATTTCCTTCACGCAACCGGCGGAGGACAGCAACAAGACGGTTGCAACGGCGGGCAGGCGCATCAAGGACCTCTTCGAGCGGGACTTAAAGGTTGATTTCCGAAAGTTTCTAGCGGTAAGGGCCGCATCCGTCAACGCGCGCATCCCAGGGAGAGTGTGGTGGACATCCACGCAGAGAAGATTCTCATCCTCGACTTCGGCAGTCAGTACACGCAGCTCATCGCGCGCCGGGTGAGAGAACTCGGTGTGTACTGTGAGATTCACCGGCCGGACCTGTCGGCCGAGGAGATCCGTCGTTTCGCTCCGCGCGGCATCATCCTGTCGGGAGGCCCGGCCTCGGTGGAGGCGGAGGGCTCGCCGCGGTGTGACGCCTTCGTCTTCGAGGCCGGGGTGCCGGTGCTCGGTATCTGCTACGGGCTCCAATTGTTGTCCAAGCTGTTGGGCGGCAGGGTGGATCGCTCGGCGCACCGCGAATACGGGGCGGCGGAGGTGGAGGTGCTCACGTCGCGCGGGCCCCTGGCGGCGTTCGGCGTGGGCGAGCGGGTGAAGGTGTGGATGAGCCACGGCGATCGGGTGGACGCGTTGCCTCCGGACTTCGAGTCCATTGGCCGCAGCGGCAACTCGCCCTTCGCGGCGGCGGCGCACCGCACCCGTCCCATCTACGGGCTGCAGTTCCACCCCGAGGTGGTGCACACCCCGGCGGGCAAGGAGATGCTGCGCGCCTTCCTGTTCACCGACTGCAAGGTGAGCGGGAGCTGGACGATGAAGGGCTTCATCGAAGAGGCGCAGGAGGCCATCCGCCGCCAGGTGGGCGAGCACGGCCGGGTCATCTGTGGACTGTCGGGCGGCGTGGACAGCTCGGTGGCGGCGCTGCTGTTGCACCGGGCCATCGGCGCGCGGCTGCAGTGCATCTTCGTGGACAACGGGCTGCTCAGGCAGGACGAGCGCGCGCAGGTGGAGGCGCTCTTCGTGGACCGCTTCCACGTGCCGCTCAAGACGGTGGACGCGCGCGAGCGCTTCCTCGGCAAGCTCGCGGGCGTCACGGATCCCGAGAAGAAGCGCAAGACGATCGGTCGCGAGTTCATCGCGGTGTTCGAGGAGGCGGCGCAGGAGGTGCGGGGCGCGGAGTTCCTCGCGCAGGGCACGCTGTACCCGGACGTGATCGAGTCCGTGTCGTACAAGGGGCCCTCCGTCACCATCAAGAGTCACCACAACGTGGGAGGCCTGCCGGAGAAGATGAACCTCAAGCTGGTGGAGCCCTTGCGCGAGCTGTTCAAGGACGAGGTGCGCGTGCTGGGCCGCGAGCTGGGGCTGCCGGACGAGATGGTGTCCCGGCAGCCGTTCCCGGGGCCGGGTCTGGCCATCCGGGTGCTGGGGGAAATCACCGAGGAGCGCCTGGCGCTGGTGCGCCGCGCGGACGCCATCGTCCAGCAGGAGATCCGGGACGCGGGGCTGTACCGGGAGCTGTGGCAGGCGTTCGCGGTGCTGCTGCCGGTGCAGAGCGTGGGCGTCATGGGCGACGAGCGCACCTACGAGTCCACGTGCGTGCTGCGCGCGGTGACGAGCGTGGACGGCATGACGGCGGACTGGGCGCGGCTGCCATACCCGGTGCTCGAGCGCATCTCCACGCGCATCACCAACGAGGTGCGTGGCATCAACCGCGTCGTCTACGACGTCTCGTCCAAGCCGCCCGCGACGATCGAGTGGGAGTAGGGCGGAAGACAAAAGACGAGGACGAAACAAAAAGGGGCTGCCCGATCATGCCGGGCAGCCCCTTTGTTTTTTGTCTTCTTTTGTCCGCGAGGGGGGGGCAGCGGACTACTGCGGACCCGAGCCACCCTTGCCGGTGGACGCGGTGCCGGGGCGCAGCTCCTGGACGATGCGATCCGCCTTGTAGACCTTCTGGAGCGCCTCGATGAGGGCGTCGCTGTGGATGGAGACGGCGCGGTTGGCGGTCTCGTCGTAGCCGTAGTCCCCGCCGAGCGACTGGATGTTGCCGTCGAAGACGAGGCCGACGATCTCCGCGTTCTGGTTGATGACGGGCGAGCCCGAGTTGCCGCCGATGATGTCGTTGGTGGTGACGAAGTTCATCGGGGTGTTGGGCGACAGCTGCTTCTGCGCGGCGAGCCAGCTCTTGGGCAGGGCGAACGGCTCCTCACCGGTGGCGTGCTCGAAGGTGCCGCTCATGAAGGTGAAGGGCGCCACCTGCTTGCCGTCCTCCGGGTAGCCCTTCACGGCGCCGAAGGACAGGCGCAGGGTGCCCGTGGCGTCCGGGTAGAGCTTGGTGCCGTAGATGTCGAAGCGGGCCTGGGCCACCAGCTCGCTGTTCTTGCGGATGACGGCCTCGACCTCGGTCTCATACCGGGTACGGATGGCGCGGGCATCGGGGTCCACCAGGAGCGCCAGTTGGATCATCGGATCCTTCGAGGCCGCGATGGCCGCCTTGCCTCCGGAGAACAGCTGCTCGCGCACCTTGAGGTCCGCCAGCTTCGAGCCCTGGACGACCCGGGTGGCCAGGGTGCGCGGAGACTCCTTGCCGAGCACCTTCTTCACGAAGGGGTGATCCGGACCGAGGTCCTCACGCATCTTGGTGAGCGAGAACGTCAGCTGGGCCACCTCCAACTCCGGATAGATGGGCGCCTTGCTCATCGTCTGGAGCTTGAGGGTGGGCAGGCTCGCGTCATTGAAGCCCCGCAGCCGCTCGGCATCCGGCTTGGGCAGCTCCTCGGCGGCCCGCACCAGGGTGCGCGCCAGGCTGAACAACTGCGAACTCGGGCCGCCTTCCTGGGCCTCGTACTCCTTGAGGATGTTGCGGTGGGTCTGCTGGGCGCGGGCGATCTCGTCCCAGGCCATGCCGTACTTGGCCTTCATCTTCGGATCCGCGTTGACCTTCGAGCGCAGCTCCTGCTCGGCGGCGAGCTTCTGGGCGAAGAAGTTCTTGTCGGCGAGCTGCTCGAGCTTGCCCTTGTTGGCCTTGAGGCTGTTCTCCACGCCGAAGAGGAGATTGTTGGAGGTGCGCTTCTGCTCGGCGCCGCGGTTCTGGTACTCGGTGACGAGTCCGCGAAGCTCCGAGAGCCGGAAGAGATGTCGGGGCAGCGACACGTCCCGGAGGAACTCGAGCTGGGAGATGGTGAGGCCGCGCGAGGTCTTGCCCGGGTGGCCCGAGATGAAGGTGAGTTCGCCTTCCTTGGCGCCGTGCTCGGACCACTTGAAGTAGTGGCTGGGCCGGGCGGGCTTGCCGTCCTTGCCATAGACGCGCACGAACGCCACGTCCAGGTCGTACCGGGGGAACTCGAAGTTGTCCGGATCGCCGCCGAAGAAGGCGATCGCGTGCTCGGGCGCGAACACGAGCCGCGCGTCCTGGAAGCGCTGGTACTTGTAGAGGTTGTAACGGCCGCCCTGGTACAGGGTCACGACATCGCAGCGGACCGCATCATTCGTGGTGCAGGCCTTCTCCAGCTTGGCCATCTCGGCCTTGAGGCTGTCGGCGTAGGCCTTGCCGGTGAGGCCCCGGGTGGCGGTGTTGAGCTGCTCGGTGACGTCGGTGATTTCCTGGAGCTGGTTGATCTCCAGGGCCGGACATTGGAGCTCCTCGGCGGGCGTCTTGGCGTAGAAGCCGTTGGCGATGAGATCCTTCTTGGCGGTGGACAGCTGCTGGATGCAGCCACGAGCACAGTGATGGTTCGTCATCACCAAGCCATCCGCGGAGACGAAGCTCGCCGAGCACCCGTAGCCAAAGCGGGCCGAGGACAACCGTACGGTGTCGAGCCAGTCCTGGGAGGGCTCGAAGCCGTACTTCGCCTTGACCGTGGCAGAGGGGAAATTGTTGTACGTCCACATGCCCTCGTCGGCGAGCGCGGGAGCGACGCCAAGCAAAGAGGCGGTGAGAAGCAGGCGCTTCATGGGTTTCCTTTCGGGGCGGCAGGGGCGCGGAGTTGTTCCGGGAATCGTGGGTCGCCGTCAAGCACCCGAAAATTCCGGGCCCGCCAACACACGAGCAGGGCGTTGATTCCACGGTCACGTCCTGATGTCCGGTACACGGGGCTTGGCGCGGTGCATCGGTCGTCCCGGTGGGCGTGGGGAGGGGCTCTGGAGGACCGGTTCCGGGGCACCAGTCCCAGCCCATTCGCTTAGTTTACATAACGCATCTTATCAGACCCCATGGGTGTGCGACCCGGGGCCAACGGGCGGCGCCCCGGTCTCCCGTACCTGGTGCATGTTCGCGCTTCTCGGGTCCTGCTTGGGGACATAGGGTCTCCCGCCTCTATGCGACTCCTCTCCTTGAGCGTCGTCGGCGCGGCCGCGCTGGGCCTGGCCGGATGTCCGAAGCCCTCCGCCCCCACCGAGGATGCCGGCACGGCCGCCATTTCCCCGCCGGACGCGGCACTCGCGCAACCAGCCCCCGCCACCTTCACGCTCCGCTACACCCTGGCGGACGCCGGGACGGAGTCCATTCCCGTGGTTGGCGAGGAAGAAGGACGTCCGATCGTGGATCCCACGTCGGCGCTCGAGCTGCGCAGCTCGCGGGTGCTGCGCAACTACCGCGTCCGTTTGTTCGACGAGTCCGATCGGGCCCTGGTGTCGGATGACACCGCCGAGGAGTCTCCCGACGGACTGCTCTACCGGATCTCCCTGCCCACGCCGCTCAAGTCCGGCCACGGCTATGTCCTGGTCATCGACGCGCAAACTGGCACCTCGATGACCGACGCCGAGGGCCGGGAGATCGCCGACATCCGGATGCCCTTCCAGGTCTCCGGGGAAAAGGAAAAACCGCCGCCGCCGCCCGCGAAGAAACGACGCTCTCGCTAAGGCCTGACGTCAGTGTTCGGTCGTCGTCCGGCGCGAGGGCTCCGGGAAGACATCCGCTTCGAGGACATCCGCGGACTCGCGCAGCAACTCCGCCTCCTTCACGGCCACCAGCACCTCGCGCGCCGCTTCCGGCCGTCCATAGGGCCGCCCCTTCACCACGAGCAAGGCCCGGAGCGCGTCACGCAGTTCCAGTCCCGACGCATAACGGGCGGACGGCTCGCGCTGGAGGGTCCGGTGCACCACGGCCCGCAGGGGCTCGGAGAGCCCTTGGGTGGCCCGCTCCACATCCGCGGGGCCAAACCGCTCGATGCGCGCGGCCATCTCCGCCACCGGCACCCAACTTGGTTCCTCACAGCGAAGCTCGTCCCGCACGTGGACGACCGCCGTCGCAGGGCCCGCCCCGCGTGCCGCCTGCTCCACGTCCTCCAGGTCGAACAGGTGCTTGCCCGTGAGCAGCTCCAGCATGACCAGGCCCAACGAGAACAAATCCGAGCGGTGGTCCACCTGCTCCATGCGCATGCGCTCGGGGGACGCGTAGGCGATGTCCCCACGCAGGACCGAGGCCGTGGTGGCATCCCGTCCTGGCAACAGCGAGTACGCGACTCCGAAATCCACCAGCTTCACCTCTCCACTGATGCCCACCCGGATGTTCTCCGGCTGGATGTCCCGGTGGACGATCCCCAGGAACCGTCCCCGCTCATCCGTCCGGGTATGCGCATAATGCAGTGCATCCGCGATCTCCGAGGCCACGTGGCAGACGAAGGCCTCGGACATGGGCCGCTGCCGCATGGCCGCGACGCTCAGCACGGTTTCGAGGGAATGCCCCTCCACGTACTCCATCACCACGTAGGGCCGCCCCCCATGCAGCATCCACTGGTACACCTTGGCGATGCCGGGATGCTCGAGCCGGTACGCCAGTTGGACCTCCTGCATCAGGCGCTGCTTCTGCTTCTCACTGACCGGCCGCGACAGCCGCTTGAGAACGACGCATCCGGCCGGTCCCATCGCATGGCGGCGCCGGGCCAACAGCAGCTCCCCCGAAGGGTGGCGACCCAGTTTCCGAACGAGTTCGTACCGGGTTCCATCCACGGAAAAGAGAAGTTTGGGAGGGGTCGAGGACTCGGGCCTGTCGATGGACATCTTCGGGCTCTCCTTTGTGCTGCACGCCAACGCCGCGCCGGGGAATGCCAGAGGTAGGGCTTGAGCGCCGAACCTCCAGCGTCAACCACCCTACCAGCCCGGACTGACACGGCCGCCCGACCTCCCCGAACGGTCGGCCTCAGTCCTGGCGCAGATCCCGATCCTGGGCGCGCACCCGCTCGAGCACCTTCAGGTCGCGTTGCGTGGGCCCGAGCTCCAGGATGAGCCGACTCACGTCGTAGAGGACCTCGCCCCGCTCGAACACGGGCAGCCGCGCGACGGTGTCCATGTTCAGATCGTCCAGGGCGCGGTTGTAGGCCGTGTCCATCAGCGCGCGCAGTTGGAAGGAGTCATAAAGGTTGTACTCCACCAGGAAGCGCAGGGCTTCCAGGTCGCCCCGGGCGAGATAGGCGCGCCACAGCAGCACCGCGTCCCACCCGTTCACGCCCTTCATGTGGGGAGGCCGCCCCAGGCCCAGCTTGTCCTCGAGCTCCTTCAGCCCGCCCCCCATGCCCAGCCGGCGGCACACGAAACGCAGATCGATGTGCGCCTCGGGCGTGGGAAAGCGCTTGCCGAAGTACTGCCGCAGCACGGGCACGTCGAAGCACGAGCCGTTGAACGTCACCCACAAGCGCCGCTGCGCCATGGCCTCGGGCAGCTCGTCCATGTTGCGTCCGAGGATGAAGACGCGCAGGCCATCCGCGTCGAACAGGGCCACCACCGTGGGCTCCTGCTCCTGGTTTCCATTCGTCTCGATGTCGAAGTACAGCGCGTCGCGAGCGAACTCGGGGTACAGCCGCCAGTGCTCGCGCGGGGGAATCATGGCCGCCAGCGCCGCCAGATCCCCGCGCTCCAGGGCCTCACGGGCCATGGCCAGACGCTGGCGGGCCAGTCCATCCACCTTCTGTCCGAGCACCACGCCACTCTCCGGGAAGTCCTCCCAGGTGTGGATGCCGCGGGCCCAGAGATCCTTCTCCTTCCAGGGACCCACGCCGGGAATGAGCTGGAAGGTGCGCCGCACCATCAGCGCAGCGGACCCAGCCTGCCCGCCACCAGCTCCTCCAGGGGCGGGAGATCCGCCTCGCAGAACGGCAGCGTCCGCATCTGCTCCGGCGTCAGGAACGCCAGCGCCTGGGCTCCCAGGGTCTTCGGCTCCCCCGACTCCAGCCGGGCCGCGTACAGCGTCAGGTCCACCGTCAGATCCGGGTACTCGTGTCTGCCCGCCCATAGCTGCCTTCCCACGTGGAGCGTCACATCCAGCTCCTCCCGGCACTCGCGCACGAGCGCTTCGGGCTCGGACTCCCCGGGCTCCACCTTGCCGCCTGGAAACTCCCAGAGCAGTCCACGGCTTCCCCCCGGCAGGCGCTGCTGGACGAGGAACCGGGAGTCATCCCCGGGCCGGTAGATGAGGGCGGCCACCACCCGGACCGCCTTCTTCACCGCCCCCGACGTCAACCACTCCTCCCATCCAGACGCAGGGCGTACAGGTAGCCGTTGTTGGACAGCACGTACGCCTTGCTCCCCACCACCCGCGGCGGGGCCGAGATCCCCTTGCCCGGGTTCCACGCGATGCGCGAGCGGCCCGTGCGAGGATCCACGAAGAGCAGCGCGCGCTGGGCGGGCACCAGGAGCATGCCCTTGACCAACACCGTCTCCTGTCCGGCCCTTTCCTCCAGGGCGCGCGACCAGATGAGCTTCCCATTGTCCGCCAGGTACGCATCCAGGCGGTCATCCCCGGTGGCGATCACCACGTCCCCGTGGATCATCAGCGAGGTGATGCCCTGCGCCACCGTGGTCCACACCACGTCGCCCGTCTCGGCATCGAGGGCGTACAGGCCTCCGGTGTACGACGCGGCGTAGACCCGGCCCGAGGCATCCAGTACGGGCGAGGTGTCCACGTCCATGAACTGCCGGGTGCCCGCCTGCGCGAGCAACTTGTCCCAGCGCACGCCACCATCGGCCAGGTCCAACGACACGAGCGAGCCGTCGGAGAAGCCCACCCAGGCCGTCTGACCCCGCACGGCCGGCGCGGACGTCCGGTGGATGGTGAAGCCCGCCGGAGGATCCCTCCGGTACAGCCACGCGAGCTCTCCCGTGGCGCGCTTCACCGCGAACAGCGTGTCGCTCTGCGAGGCCACCAGCACCAGGTCGCCGGCGATCACCGGGGCCGTCGCCAGCGCCTCCTCCGCCGCGTACCTCCACTTCAACTGACCCGTGCGCGCATCCAGGGCGTGCAGTCCGCCGTCCGTGCCCGGCACGTACACCGTGCCGTCGTCCACCGTGGCGCCCGCGTAGAAGAGCGTGCCCACCCGGTAGCTCCACGCCTCCCGGCCCCCGGCTCCGAGGCTGCGCACATACCCGTCCCGGGTGAGCGCGATCACCCGCTCGTTCTGCTCGTCATAGGCGGGCCGGGCCTGCTCCCGCGGGGCATACTCGAGCAGCGTGGGCTCGACCAGCGGCTTCCACCAGTCCACCGAGAAGTAGTGACGGGGCGGCTGCACCGGGGCGGAGGTCACCGGGTTGCCGTGCACCGGCACCGTCTGGCAGGCCCCCAACAGGCCCACCGCCCCGAGCCCACCCACCCAAGACTTCCACCAGCGCGAAATCCTCATAGGCCCGCGTCTACCCCGCGTCCTGGGCCGCGGCCGGAGCCGCCTTCGGCTCGGGAATCTTCACGCCCTCGGCCGCGAGCACCGCCAGCCGCTCGGTGGCGAGCCGTCCCGCCGCCGTGTTCGTCTGGGTCGACTTCAGGTCCGCCAGGAGCTGCGCCGCCTCGTCCTTCTTGCCCTGGGCCACGAGGATGCGCGCCTGGTGGTACTGCCCCATGCCCTGCAGGAAGCCCCCCGCGTCCAGCTTCGCCATCTCCTGGAAGGACGCGAGCGCCTGGTCGAGCTGTCCCTTGGCCTCGTGGGCATAGCCCTGGCCCTCGCGCGCCGACACCATCAGCGGCTCGTTCTTCTCGCCCTTGGCGATGTACTCGTCGAAGGCGGCGATCGCTCCGTCGTAGTTGCCCAGCCGGTACTGCGCCTTGCCCAGGGGCAGCGCCGCCGTCACCGCCGCGTCCGAGCCCCCGTGCGCCGCGCGGAAGTCGCCCAGCGCCTTGACGATCGCCTCGTCCTTCTCCTTCTCCGACTTGAAGGGCGGCTCCTGCCCCGCCTCCGCCGGCTGGAGATCCACCCCGGTCACCACCGGCCGCTCGAGCACCGTCAGCGCCTGGCCCAGCTGCTTGGAGGCCTTCTCCTCTCCGCGGCTGGAGAAGTAGTGCACCGTCGCGGCGATGAGTCCGCCCACCAGCAGCACGCCCAGTGCGGCGCCGATGAGCTGCTGTCGCTTCATCAGCCAGTTACTCGCCTCGGCGCCATAGAGCTGGAAGGCGTCCTGCGCGGTCAGTTCCTGCTTCGTCATCTTCTCGGACTTTTCGGCCACGGTGGTGCGCACCTCTGCTCGGGGGTCGAAGGGCGCGCAATCTACGGAGCGCGCACCCGGAGTGTCAACGCGGACCGGCTAACGCTTTCCGGTCTGCTTCGGCCGCTTGCGGGCCGCTCGCTTCTCTTGTCCCGGCCGCTCGCGGAAGAGCAGGCGGATGGGGACGCGCAAGTCGAACGTCTTGCGCAACTGGTTGGTGATGTAGCGCCGGTACATGTCCGGCACCCCCTCCGGCCGGTTGCAGGTGATGGCGAAGGTGGGCGGCGCCGTGCCCACCTGGGCCATGTAGTACACCCGCAGCGGCCCCCGCCCCACGATGGGCGCCGGGTGGCTCTCCTCGATGTGCTTGAGCAGCCGGTTGAGCTGGGGGGTGGGCGAGCGGTAGCGGAACTGGTCGGCCAGCTCCACCGCCAGCTCCAACACCTTCTCCACCTTGGAGCCGGTGAGCGCCGAGGTGAACACGATGGGCGCGTAGTGCACGAACTTCAGCGCGTACTTGAGCTCCTCGCGGAAGATCTCCTGCTTGCGCTGATCCGTGCTGATGAGATCCCACTTGTTCACCACGATGACCAGCGCGCGGCCCTTCTCCTCGGCCAGGCCCGCCAGCTTGGCGTCCTGATCCACCGCGGGCTCGGTGGCGTCCATCAGCAGCACCGCCACGTCGCTGCGCTCCATGGACTTGAGCGCCGCCACCACCGAGAACTTCTCCAGCCGGTGGGCAATCGTCTTCTTGCGCCGGATGCCCGCGGTGTCCGTGAGGATGACCTGCCGGTCCTTGTACTTGAGCTCCGAGTCGATGGGATCCCGCGTCGTGCCCGGCACCTCGCTGGCCACCACGCGCTTCTCCTTGAGCAGCGCGTTGACCAGGGTGCTCTTGCCCACGTTGGGCCGGCCGATGATGGCGATCCGGATGGGACGCTCCTCTTCCTCGTCCTCGTCCTCCTTCGCCCCGATGGGGGTCGCCGCCGCAGCCGCGCCCTCCTCCCCCTCGCCGTCCTCGTCCCCTTCCCCGTCCTCGCCTTCCTCCCCTTCCGGCACGTACCCGAACGCCGCCTCGTCGGCTTCCGTGGCCGGCTCGTCGAGCGCCGTCTCGGCGAAGGCCTTGGCGGCCAGCTCCTCGTCGTCCATGGGCGGCAGCTTGCCCACGACGGCCTCCATCATCGTGCCCACGCCCAGGCCATGCTCGGCGGAGATGGGGAACACCTCGCCCAGGCCCAGCCGGAAGAACTCCGAGGCGTGCGCCTGGACGAGCTGCGACTCGCTGTCGAGCTTGTTGGCGGCCACCACCACGGGCTTGCCGCTCTGACGCAGGTAGGTGGCCACCTCCTGGTCCGCCGCGGTCAGCCCCGCGCGCGCGTCCGTCACGAAGACGATGGCGTCACACTCCTCCACCGCGAGCTGTGCCTGCTCGCGCACCTGCTGCAAAAGCGAGTCCTTCTCCCCGGGCACGAAGCCGCCCGTGTCGATGATGGTAATGAACCGGCCCTCGCACTCCACGTCCCAGTAATGCCGGTCGCGGGTGACTCCGGGGATGTCCTCCACCAGGGCGATGCGACGCCGGGCGAGGCGATTGAAGAGCGTGGACTTGCCCACGTTGGGGCGTCCCACGATGGCGACCAGAGGCTTCATGTGACTTTCTACTCGTAACCCAGCTTCTTGAGGCCCTCGGGCCGCTCGCTCCACCGGGGCTCCACACGCACCCGGAGCGAGAGGTACACGTGCGCCCCCAAGAGCCGCTGGATGGCCTTGCGCGCGTCCGTACCGATCGTCTTCAACATCTGGCCCTGCTTGCCGATGATGATGGCCTTCTGACTGTCCCGCTCCACGTAGATGGAGCCCGAAATCCGGATGAGCCCCGCGAGCTTGCCCGGCGGCGTGCCCGGTGGCGGCTCGCGCTCGGACTCGTCGAAGAAGTCCACCAGCACCGCCGTGGAATACGGAATCTCCTGGCGGCAATGCCGCAACACCTGCTCGCGGATGTACTCGGCCACCAGCGTCTTCTCCGCCTGGTCCGTGAGCACGTCCTCGGGAAACAAGGGCTCGCCCTCGGGCAGGTGCCGCAGCACCGTCTGGAACAGGCCCTCCACCCCGTCGTCCTCCTTGGCGGAGATGGGTATCACCTCGGCGAAGGGAAACTCCCGGCGGTACAGGTCGATGAGCGGCAGGAGCACCGGCTTGGCAATGGTGTCGATCTTGTTGATGACGAGGAAGGTGGGCTTGCCCGTCTTCTGCAGCCGCTCGAGGATGTGGCGGTTGCCCGGACTCACCTCCTGCTTCTCCGTGCCCGTGGGCTCGATGACGAAGAGGACCAGGTCCACCTCGTCCGCGGCCTGCAGGGCCACCTCCACCATGTACCGGTTGAGCTCCCCCTTGGCCTGGTGGATGCCCGGGGTGTCGAGGAAGGCCACCTGGCCCTCCGGCCGCGTCACCACGCCGAGGATCCGGTTGCGGGTGGTCTGCGGCTTGGGCGAGACGATGGCGAGCTTCTCGCCCGTCAGTTGATTGAGCAGCGTGCTCTTGCCCACATTGGGACGGCCGATGAGCGCGGCGAAACCGCTGCGGTGGGTGGCTGGAGGCATCTGAAACGTCGAAGGTCGAAGGTGATCAGGAAAACCCCCTCTCACGAGGAGATTTCCCCAGGACAGCACGAGAACAACGGACCCGCCGCGCGCCATTGCGGGCGGCCGGGCAACCAAGCCAACGGTGGAACGTGGGCCGGCGCGCGACCTTATTCGTCCCGTCCAGTGGGACCAAGGAGTTTCAACCCGGCCTGTCCTCCTTCGGACCGGAATCCGTCGGGGAATCCGGTGGTTCCGGCTTTTCCCCCCGTGCCAACCACTTCAGGGCGGCATGGGCGGCGTTCTGCTCGGCCTCCTTCTTGCTACGGCCCGTGGCGCGCGCGTACACGTCCGGCCCCAGCGACACCTGCACCTCGAAGACCTTCTCGTGGTCGGGGCCCGCCTCCGAGATGCACTGATAGCGGGGCGTGACCTTGAGCTGCTCCTGGGCCGTCTCCTGCAGCTTCGTCTTGTAGTCCAGCCGGCTGAGCGCCTGCGCCACGCCGTCCAGGGCCTCGGCGAAGTGCCGGTCCACCAGCCCCATCACCGGCGCCAGGCCCGCCTCGAGGTAGAGCGCGGCGAAGATCGCCTCCAGCGCATTGGCCAGGAGCGAGTTCTTGTCCCGGCCCCCGCTGAGCTCCTCACCCCGTCCGAGCAGCAGCAGCTCCCCCAGCGCCAGGCGACGCGCGATGCGCGACAGGCCCTCCTCGTTGACGATGCGGGCACGCAGCGGCGTGAGCTCCCCTTCCCGCATCTGGGGAAAGCGCTCCATGAGCCGGTGGCCCACCGCCAGGTTGACCACCGCGTCCCCGAGGAACTCCAGCCGCTCGTTGTCCTGGAAGCCCTCGCCCCGGTGCTCGTTGACCCAGCTCTTGTGCGTGAGCGCGGTGAGCGCCAGCTCCGCACGGGGGAACACCACCCCCAGGCGTTCCTCCAGGAGCTTCACGCGCTCGGCGAGCGGCTGTGTCATCCCAGGCCCCTTCACGTGCCCTTGAAGACCTCGCGCGAGATGATGGTGCGCTGGATCTCGCTCGTGCCCTCGCCGATCTCACACAGCTTGGCGTCGCGCAGGTAGCGCTCGACGGGGAACTCGCGCGTGTAGCCGTAGCCGCCGTGGATCTGCACCGCCTTGTTGCAGGCGCGCGTGGCCGCCTCGGAGGCGAACAGCTTCGCCATGGACGCCTCCTGGCTGTAGGGCCGGCCCGCGTCGGCGAGCAGGGCCGCGCGGTGCACCAAGAGCCGCGCCGCGTCCAGCTCCGTCTTCATGTCCGCGAACATCCAGCGCAGGCCCTGGAACTCGGAGATGGGCTGGCCGAAGGCCGTGCGCTCGCGCGCGTAGCGCACCGACTCCTCCAGCGCCCCCCGCCCCAGGCCCACCGCCAGCGCGCCAATGGTGATGCGGCCCTTGTCGAGGATCTTCATCGTGTCGATGAAGCCCGAGTCCACCTCGCCCAGCCGCTGGCTGTCCGGCACCTCCACGCCCTCGAGCACCAGCTCCGCCGTGTCGGAGGAGCGCATGCCCAGCTTGCCGTGGATGGAGCGCTGGCTGAAGCCCTTCATCCCCTTCTCCAGGATGAAGGCGGTGATGCCCTTCTGCTTCTTCTGCGGCGTGGTGACCGCCAGCACCACGAACACGTCACCCACCGTGCCCTGGGTGATGAACATCTTCGCGCCGTTGAGCACCCACGTGTCGCCGTGGCGCACCGCCGTCGTCTTCATCCCCGCGGCGTCCGAGCCGCTGCCCGGCTCGGTCAGGCCCCACGCGCCCAGCCACTCGCCCGTGGCGAGCTTGGGCAGGTACTTGCGCCGCTGCGTGTCGTTGCCGAAGACGCGCAGGTGGCTGGTGCCCAGGCCGTTGTGCGAGGCCACCGTGAGGGCGAGCGAGCCGTCGTAGCGGGCGATCTCCTCCACCGCCACCGCCACGGCCAGCGAGTCCATGGCCGCTCCGCCGTACTCCTCGGAGACCAGCATGCCCAGCACGCCCAGCCCACCCAGCTCCCGCACCACCTCCAGCGGGAAGGTCTCGTCCTTGTCCCACTCGCGCGCGAAGGGACGGACCTTGGCCTCGCAGAAGTCACGCAGGGAAGACTGAAGAGCTCGATGGCTTTCGGGAAGTTCGAAGTCCATGGTCGGGATGTATAGCAGAGGGGGGTAAGGGGGATATCAAACCGGGTAGACGCCGTGCTTCTTGGCGGCCCGGGGTTGGAAACGGCGAGAATACAACTCGTAGCGCTGCAACAACTCATGACGCAGCCGCTCACCCGGGACGATCTCGTCCACCACCAGCTCGCTCGCCAGCTTGAGCAGGTCCACGTCTTCCTTGTACTCGTCGCGCAGCTGCTGCACGTAGGCGGCGCGCTCGGCCTCGGGCTTGTCCTGGATCTTGTTGAAGTAGACGGCGTTGACGGCCGCCTCCGGCCCCATCACCGCGATCATCGCCTGGGGCAGCGCCAGGGTGGCGTCCGGCGCGAAGCCCGGCCCGCTCATGGCGTACAGGCCCGCGCCATACGCCTTGCGCACCACCACGCAGATGCGCGGCACGCTCGCCTCGCTCACCGCGGAGATCATCTTCGCGCCCGAGCGGATGATGCCCGCGCGCTCCACCTTGGTGCCAATCATGAACCCCGGCACGTCCGCCAGGTAGAGCAGCGGGATGTTGAAGGCGTCACACAGCCAGATGAAGCGCGCCGCCTTGTCCGCCGAGTCCACGAAGAGCACGCCGCCCTTGTACTTGGGCTGGTTGGCCACGATGCCCACCGGCCGGCCCCCGATGCGCGCCAGCCCGGTAATCAATTCCTGGGCGAAGAGCTTCTTCACCTCGAACCAGCTGCCCTCGTCGATGAGCTCCGCGATGAGCGCGTGCATGTCGAAGGGCTTGTTCTGATCCGCGGGGATGATCTCCTCCACCCGCTTGCCACTCACCTTGGGCGAGCGCGCCTCCACCGCCGGGGGCGCCTGGGTGAAGTTCTCCGGGAAGAAGGCGAGGTACTTCTTCGCCGCCTCGATGGCCTCCGGCTCCGTCTTCACCAGCACGTCGCCGCAGCCGGACACCGAGCAGTGCATCTTCGCGCCGCCCATCTCCTCGAGCGTCACCTTCTCGCCGATGACCATCTCCGCCATGCGCGGGCTGCCCAGGTACATGGAGGCGTTGCCGTCCACCATGATGACCAGATCGCAGAACGCGGGGATGTACGCGCCGCCAGCCGCCGAGGGCCCGAAGAGCAGGCACACCTGAGGCACCTCTCCGGACAGGTGCACCTCGTTGTAGAAGATGCGGCCCGCGCCCCGCCGGCCGGGGAACATCTCCACCTGATCCGTGATGCGCGCTCCCGCCGAGTCCACCAGGTAGAGCAGCGGACAGCGCAGGCTCCGGGCCGTCTCCTGGATGCGGAGGATCTTCTCCACCGTGCGCGCGCCCCAACTGCCCGCCTTCACCGTGGAGTCGTTGGCCATGATCGCCACCGGACGCCCCGCCACCCGGCCCAGGCCCGTGATGACGCCGTCCGAGGGCAACTCCGGGTCCAGGTTGTTGGCGAGCTTCGCGTCCTCGACGAACGAGCCCTCGTCCACCAGGAGCCGGATGCGCTCGCGCGCGAACAGCTTGCCCGTTTCCTGGTTCTTCGCGTGGTACTTCTCGGCCCCGCCCCGCTCCACCTGGGCGCGCTTTTCCAGCAGCTTCTGGTCGGATGACATGGCGCCGGGGGGCATAGCAGAAAGGGGGTCGCCTGGCTGCTCCGACTTCCTCGCGACGTTTGGGCGTGAAGCCGAGTGGACAAGCGCACGCCGGGGGGGTGCCATCCCGGAGAACCCTGCCTACCTTTCTTCCTACCAAGGACGAACTACCGTGGGGGAGTTCTGCGCCTTGCTAGGTATGGGACAGAGGAGGACGGAATGATGTTCGCGAAAAAGGCCAAGCTGGCGGCGAAGAGTGACATGTATCGGAAGTTCCTCGCCAAGAAGATCCTGAAGGACCTGCCCAAGTACGCGCGCAACCGGTGGGAGGACTTCGATCCGGATGATGCGCTGCACTATGTGGGCCTGACCACCTACAAGCCCGCCAGCTCCTCGTTCGCGGGCATCGGCGCCTTCGTCATCGGCTGCGCCGTCGGCGGCATCGCCGCCCTGCTGCTCACGCCCAAGACCGGGCCGGAGCTGCGCACCAACGTCAAGGACAAGGCGATGGACTACCTCGGCAAGCAGGGCATCAACGTGCCGGAGAAGACCGCCAACGCCTGAGCCGCACCGCGTCAGGAATTGTCCTGGAGCCCGGAGGGTGCCGACACCCGGCATCCCCCGGGCTCTTTTGTTCGTTTTGTTTTGTTTGTTTCGACCTCAGTACACCCGCAGCAGCCAGGTCCGGATGTCGAAGTGGGGCCGGCGCAGATCGACGATCGTCACCTCGCCGCGCGTTTCCTCGAAGGAGCCGCCGAGCAGGCCCGTCGGCAGCAGCGCCGAGATATAGGCGGCGTCCGCCGCGTCGAGCGTGTGCAGCTTCGACAGCTTGATGGTGCGCGCGAAGCTCACGTGGCCCTCGACATTCCAGACGCTGCGCACCGTGGGCGCCCGGGTCCTCGCGGCGAAGTTCTCCGACGCGGGGCCCAACGCCGCCAGGGACGGAGGGACCTTGTCGAGGACATAGGCGTCGAAGAGGGGGTTGCCCGAGCCTCGCAGCAACTTCACCCCCAACAACTGTCCCGTGGGCGATTGCTCCAGCTCGAGCTCCACCGACAACGAGTTGGCGCGCGCCACGCTCCTGTCCAGCTCTCCCAACGGATCGCGGGCCCGCCGAGCCCTCGCGCCCGCGGTCCCCGAGCGTGCCACGTCCTCCAGTCGATCCGTCCCCAGGGGCCCCCCGGCGGCATCGTCCGGATTGCCCGTGGCCCCGTAACGCGCGGCCCCCTCCATCAACTCGCGCAGGTTCAGCGCGGGGAAGAAGTGCCGGAGCACGCCCTGGTAGTCGAAGAGCGAAGCGCCCGTCAGCCCCTTCTCCAGCGCATGGTCCATCTGGCCGAAGTAGGTGTCGACGAGGCCATTCTCCACTCGCGCCGTGGCCAGGCCGTCATCGAGGAAGCCCTGGACCCGGCCCCCCACCCGCTCGCGCTCCTCCGCCAGGCGCTGCTCGGGTGACGGCCCCTCCCCCGGTCTCCAGGTGTGGCCCCGGGGCGCGTCCGCGGCCGCGCTCCCCTGCTCCACCGGCAGTCCTCCCGGGCCCGGAAACAACCGCACCGCTCGCGGCACGTCGGGCACCTGGGGGATGGCCGGTGCCTCGGGACCACTCGGGGGCCCTGACGCGACGGGCTCCGGGGCCGTGGTGGGAGCCGCGGCGGAGGCCGGCTTTCGTGCAGGAGGCGGCTGGGGCGGCCGACGGGGCGTCTCCCGGGGCGGCACCGCTGGAGGCTCCGACCCGGGCGCCGCGCGAGGCGCTTCGTGCTCGGTGAACTCGAGCAGGAGGGGCTCACGAGCCTCGGCGGGAGACTCGAGCGAGGGGGGCCCCACGCGCCCCAGCAGCAGGGCCAGGGCCCCATGCAGGACCAGGGACAGCAGCAAGGCCCCCAGCAGCCAGGAGCGCCACCAGGAACGGGCCCCGCGCGATCGCCGCGTGTCCGTCAGGAGGCACTCAAGCGCTTGAGGACGTCCATCGCCTCGGAGATGTGCTTGGTGGACTGGAGCTGGGAATTGAAGACGTGCTGGACGACGCCCTGACGGTCGATCACATACGTGACCCGGCCCGGCACCAGCCCCAGGAACGAGCGCGGCACACCGTAGCGCTTGCGCAGCTCGCCGTCCGCGTCGCTGACCAACGTGAAGGGCAACCGATACCTGGCGGCGAAGGCCTCGTGCTTCGAGGCGTCGTCGGAGCTGACCCCGATGACCTCGGCGCCCGCCTGGACGAAGTCCTCGTAGGAATCACGGAAGGAGCAGGCCTGGGCCGTGCACCCCGGGGTGTCATCCTTGGGATAGAAGTAGAGGACAACGGCCTTCTGCTGACGCAGGGACTTGAGACTCGCCGGACTCCCATTCTTGTGGGTGAAGTTGAAGTCCGGGGCTTCGTCGCCAACCTTGATCGTCATGAGGAGGACTCCGCGTGAAAAAGGAGTCCCCTGTATAATCGCCCGCCCTCATGACCGAAAGGAATCCTGAGGGCGGGCCCGTTCGGGCGCCTACTGCCGGCGGCGCCTGCGCAAGAGCCACAGCCCGCCGAGCAGCAGGCCCACCGGAGCGCCCGGCGCCACCCCGCACCCGTAGGAGGGCTCGGGCAGCACATTGCCTCCGCCCGGCTCCTGGCCCGGACCACCGGTCCCGTCGCTCGAGTTGGGATTCCGGCCCGCCTTCAGCTCCTCCGTGTCGGGCGTTCCGTCCCCGTCACTGTCCACCTTCTCGGTGTCCAGCGCGGTCAGCGCCGTGCGCAACGAGGCCACGTCATAGGGCACGACCTTCCGGGCGAGCAGCGACTTGCCGAAGGGCGTGGTCACCGTGCCCATGCCAGGAGCGCCCTGGTGGCAGACAGCGCACGAGGGCTGAGTGGCGAGTCCCAGATCGGTGCGGATGACTTCCGGAAAGTTGGGGGTGGCCCTCGCGGCGGTGGCGCCGAGCAGGACGACTCCCAGGAGGCCGGCCCGCGCCAGCACGTGCGGCAAGCCGCGGTTGGATGGGTTGTTCATAGCAGGAGGTGCAGCTGGCTGAGGATGGAAAGGGTATTGGTACCGCCCGTCTCGGTCGCGAACCTCCGCATGACACCATCGACGCGCAACTCGACCTGGGGAAGGAAGGAGAAGGCCAGTCCCAAACTTCCGCCCACGTTGGTGCCCACTCCTCCCACCGTGCGCAGGGCCTCGCCCGCGAGGATGACGTGCAGACCCCGCACCGGCTCGATGTCCGCCTGGAGCAGGCCGGTGTAGCCCAGCCCCGCGCTCTGGTCTCGAGAGGAGTTGACGAGCAGATCCACCTCGCCCAGCAACACCACGGGACCGCCCACCGCCCAGCGGCCGAAGACGCCGTGCGCCTGCCGCCAGAAGTCCGGCTGCCGCGAGTCCACGTCGTACGCGGCGCGCGTGGCGAGGCTGCTCACCCCCAGCGCCAGGTTCGTCTTCGGGGACCACTCGAAGTAGCCCGAGTAGCCGCGCTCCCGGTACTCGTCGGGCTTGAGCAGGAAGTTGCCCGCGATGCCCATGAGTTCGCCGCGGAAGCCCTCGCCGTTGTAGGCGACGGCCAGGCCGTACTGCTGGTGCTCGTTGGTGTCGGTGCGCGTGCGCTCACGCACCCACGAGGTGTGCTCCACGTTGCGCAGACCGAACGGCAGGTTGATGCGGCCCGCGCGCACCAGCAGCGTCTGGTTCTCGTTGTCCCAGCCGAGCCAGTGGTCGCGCGACACGACGTTGTTGGCCTCGGTGGTGGTCAGCGCCGCCAGGCGCGCGCGGCGCAGCGCGAAGCCCAGGCTGGCATTGGCGCGGAACTGGCCGAAGGTGGCCTGGGCGCGGATGTCGCTCGCCATCTGCACCGGCCGCACGGTGGGGTCCGCCGACCCCGCCTGGTTGACGAGCGCACCGCCGCGGAAGGACAGCCCCAACAGGAGCCAGTCCGGCGTGTTCACCGCGCCGAAGAGAAAGCCCGTGCTGGGGCTGACCTCCTCCTTCACCTTGCCATAGTTGGCGGCGAGCAGCAGCTCGGACTGGGCCCGCCCGTAGGCGGTGACGAGGCCGGCGCCCGAGGGGTCCGCATGGCACGCGGCGCAACTGGAGTAGCCGTGGCGGATCATCCACGTGTAGGCCTCGGCCCGAGGCGACACGAGGAGTCCGAACAGGAACAGCACTACGAGAGACTGACGCATGGGAGAGCGATTCCTACTTCTTCTTGAACTGGAACGAGGTGAGCGTCTCGATGTCGGGCTTGACCGTCACGCCCAGGTAATTCGGCAGGATGATGTCGAAGTCCTTGAGGTTGATGGGCAGCTTGCCACTCGCCTCGTAGGCATCCCCCGTGCGCTTGAGGGTGTAGGTGACGGACACGTCCTTCGTCTTGCCGTGCAGGGTCATCTTCCCCGGCACCGTCTGGGTGGTCGTCTTCCCCTCCTCCGGCAACTGGATGGCGGTCCAGAGCACCTCCAGCACCGCGTGCGGGAACTTCTCCACCTCGAGGTACTTCTCGCGCATGTGACGGTCGCGCAGATCAATGCCTGTCTTGAGCGTCGCCAGCGGCACGGAGATGACCACCGTCTTGCCATCGTCCTTGAGGGTCACCTCCTCGGTCTTCCCCTCCAGCTTGAAGCCAGCCGGCCCCTTGCCGGAGAACGTCGCGCTCGCGGGGCCACTGCGCTCCAGATCCGCGAGCACGGGGGTCGCCACCAACACCATCAGAGTCAACAGGATCTTGGATCTCATTCAGCACACTCCCATCGGGTTGACCGGAAATTGACGCCAGACGTCATAGACGCTTCAAGGGCGATAGGGAACCCCCACCACCCTCGTGGGCAGGTCCGCGAAATCCACGGACATCATCGCGTTGCACATCACCCAGACACCGCACGACGATTTTCCAACAACTCAGCGTCGCTGGCTCTCCTGGAACGTCACGGACAGCTTCACCTCCTGGCCCTCGCGCAGCACGACGGCGGTGACGGTCTCGCCGGGCCTGGCGACGTTGAGCGCGTACATCAAATCCTCCACGCTCCCCACGTCGTGGGTGCCGAGCCGGATGAGTACATCCCCTCGCTTCATGCCGCCCTTGTCCGCTCCCCCACCCGGCCGCACGCCCGCGAGCAGCACTCCGCGTGTGCCCTCGGGGGGCGCATAGTCCGGCACCGTGCCGAGCGAGGCGTTGAACGAGCGCATGTCCCCTGCGGGCGCGGGCGCAGGCACGTTGCGATAGGTGAGGCGCGCGGGCCTCGCGCTCACCTCGGCGGCCACCTCGGACACGATGAGCCCCACCTGCGCGAGCCCCGCCGCGTTGATGCGCGACGCGCTGTCGGACGGCTTGTGATAGTCGCCATGCGCCCCCGTGAAGAAGTGCAGCACCGGGACGCCCGCCGCGTAGAACGGCGTGTGGTCCGACGGCCCATACCCATCCCCCGAGCCATCACATTGCACGCGGGCCAGGGCGCACGCGGGCGCGAGCACGTCGCGCCACTCCTGGCCGGACTCCACCCCGAGCACCGCCAGGTGGTTGCCGCGCAGCCGGCCCACCATGTCGAGGTTGATCATCCCCACCACGTCCTTCATCGCGAGCCCCGCGGGCGGCGAGCGCGTCCACGCCGTGGAGCCCAGCACGCCCAGCTCCTCGCCCGAGAAGGCCGTGAAGTAGACGTCCCGGTGCAGCCGCTCCCGCTTCGCCGCGAGCAGCCGCGCCGCCTCCAGCAGGCCCGCCACGCCCGAGGCGTTGTCATCCGCGCCCAGGTGCGGCTCGTGGCTGTCGGGCGCCAGCGAGCCCCGTCCCCCCGTGCCCAGGTGATCATAGTGCGCGCCCACCACCACCACGCCGGAGGCCGCGCGCGCCTCGGGCGCCGCCGCGGGCAGCCGGCCCACCAGGTTCCACGCGTCCTTCTGCACCTTCTCGAGCCGCACCACCACCCGGCCGCGCACCTTCTTCTTCTGCTCGAGCTGCTGGAGCACGGGCTCGAAGCCGGCGCGCTGGAGGATGACGGCGGGCAGTCCCGCGTCCTGGGCGCCCTCGGGCCGCAGCGGCGGCAGGCGGGCCTCGGTGGGCGCGCCGTGGGCCCCCTTGGCCACGCCCGCGGGCCAGTCCACCACGATGAGCGCCCGCGCCCCCGCCTCCTTCGCCACCCACGCCTTGTGGCGCAGGTCTCCATAGCGGCGCTGCGCCTCGCTCGAGGCGAACGCGGGCTGGTCGGGAACGAAGCGCCGCACGACGACGATCTTCCCCTTCACCGCGAGCCCCGCGTAGTCATCCACGCCCAGCTCCTTCGCGCGCACGCCGTACCCCGCGAGCACCACGTCGCCGCTCACGTCCCCCTCGGCGGAGAAGCCCAGGGGCAGGAACGCCTCGTCCTTCGCCCGCAGCGCGCCCAGCTCCAGCGCCGTGCCAGCAGCGGCCTTCACCTCGGTGGTGACGGAGAAGCGCTGGCGGAAGGTGCCACCGTCCCCCGCGGGCACGAGCCCGAGCGCCGTGAAGCGCTGCTCGAGGTAGCGCGCCGCCTGCTCGAGCCCCGGCGTGTCCACGCCCCGACCGCCCTGCTCGGGGGCCGCGAGGAAGCGCACGTCCTCCATCACCCGATCCGCGGGCTGGGGCTCGGCCGTGGGGGCCGGCGCGTCGTCGTTCCACTCGGCGATGAAGACGTTGGTGTCCTGGCGGCCCGGCGCCGTCTCGCGGTTGGAGGAGAAGGCGAGCTGCTTGCCGTCCGGGGAGAACAACGGGAAGCCATCGAAGCCGGGCGCGGTGGTGATGCGCTCCAGGCCCGAGCCGTCCACGTTCACCGCCCAGATGTCGAACTCCCGCCCGCGCGCGTTCGGGTAGTTGGTGGAGAAGAGGATGCGCTCGCGCGTGGGGTGCCAGGACGGAGCGAAGGAGGCCACGTTCAGGTAGGTGATCTGCGTGGGGTTGGAGCCGTCCGCGTCGGCGACATAGAGCTCCAGCTTCGTGGGCCGCACGAGCCCCTGGGCCAGCAACGACTGGTAGTCCTCCAGCTCCTTGCCCGGCGCGGGCCGCGACGCGCGCCAGACGATCTTCGTGCAGTCGCGGTTGAAGAAGGCGCCGCCGTCGTAGCCGGGCGTGGAGGTGAGCCGCTTCACGTTCCCCCCGTCCGCGTCCATGCGGTACAGCTCCAGGTCCCCGTCACGCACGGACGTGAAGACGATGGAGCCATCCTTCGGGCACACCGTGGCCTCGGCGTCGTAGCCCGGCGTGCGCGTGAGGGGCCGCCGGTCCGAGCCATCCGCCCGGGCCTTGTAGATGTCGTAGCCCGCGTACAGCGGCCACACGTAGCCCTGACTCATGTCGGGCTTGGGCGGGCAGGCGGCGCCGGACTCGTGCGTCGAGGCGTAGATGACCTCGCCATCTCCCGGCAGCGCGTAGGCACACGTGGTGACGCCCTCGCCGCTGGAGATGGGCCGCGTGGCGCCCGTCTTCGCATCCAGCCAGTAGATGCGATCGCACTGCTGCCCCTCGAGCCGCGCCTGGAAGGTGAGCGCCTCGCCCGAGAAGGCCCAATACGCCTCGGCGTTCTCCCCCCCGAAGGTGAGCTGCCGCAACGAGCCCAGGTGCCCCTCCCCTTCCCGCGCGGGAAGCGTCTTGGACGGAGTGGACGAGGGCTCGCTGGACGGCGCGGGCGCGGAAGGCGCGTGGGTACAGCCCAGGAAGAACAGGACGCCGAGGGAGAGTCTTTTCATTCGAGGTGTCCGGAGTTGATTTTGATTATCACTATCGATTCCTCCGGACATGTCGAGCGAATTCAGCTAGTCGTGCTCGCTCTCGCAGTTCTTCTCGGCCTCCACGCGGAACGCGCCCTTCTTCGCGTCGCGCACGTAGGTGTGGCTCTGGGAGAAGAGCCCGGGACTGGTGAGGGACACGATGCCCTTGGCCGCGTCCGTCACCTTCCACTCCACCTGCTCGCCCTGGCCGCCCTCGGGGGTGAGCTCCAACACGTAGGCCCCGGTGCCCGCGCCGGGCTGGAGCTTCGTCACCCGGGCGCTCGTGCTCTCCTGCCCGAGTTGGATCTCCATCCGCGCGCCGTCCGGCTGGACGGTGAAGGCTCGGGTCTCGGCCGAGCAGGGCTTGTAGATGACGTAGCCCTTGCCCTTCTTCGTGAGCTCCACCCACTTGCCGGCGAGCGGCTGGAGTTGCTCGGCCTTCACCGCGGGCGGGGCCGCGGCGGCCGGGGCGGCCGTGCACTCGAGCTGGGTGCGCTGGAGCAATCCCGCCGTCGTCTTCTTTCCCTTGAAGCGCGCGGGCACCAGGTCCGGCTCGGTGGCGGGGAGATAGGCCTCCACCGTGTCGCCTTGCACCACGTACGCCTTGCGCTGGGTGTTGCCCTCGTCCGTGGCCTGGAAGTACACGCGCGGCGCGCTCACCTTGCACGACGCGGGAGGCGTGGCCGCCTGGGCGCGCGAGAACTCCTCACGGCCCGGCCACCCGGCGCCACAGCAACCCGGGTTGGCTCCCGTCAGCACGAAGCGTCCCGGCGCGACGTCCAGGCTCAGCTTGCCGGGCGCGAGGTCCGGACCCGCCAGCGTCCAGCGCGTGGCCGTCTTGCTCTTCACCACCAGGGTGCACTCGCACGTGCCCGCGCTGTCCCCCTGGGGAAACGAGCCCTGGTAGTGCACCAGCGTCTCGTTGTCGCCCTGGACGATGGCCAGCTTCCCACCCTCCTTCTTGTACACGCCCGTCACGTCCCCCGCCGGCTGCGCCCCCGCCGTCAGAGCGCCCATCCCCACCACCCACCCCACGAGTCCCATCCAGTGACGCATCGCATTACCCATCGGTTCGTTCTCCCATTCGGACCGCTCGGCTGGTGAGCCTATCGCCTCATCCACGCTCTCCGTGGGTGGTCCCTTTGAGAAATCGAGAGGAAACTTTCTCATCCAACGTTCGATGATCCTGAAAATCATCTCCACGGCCCCGGCGGGGACGTGGCCTGCCCAGGCGGAGTGGTCCATGACGGGAGTGAGTAACTACAAGGTTCGCTCGGGTGACACGCTGTCGGCCATCGCCGCGCGCTACCACACCACGGTCGCCGAGCTCGCCAAGAGCAACGGCATCAAGAACCCGGACAAGATCGCCGCCGGCCAGACCCTCAAGGTCCCCGACAACTTCGAGAGCAAGCCCCGCGCCTCCCTGCCCAAGGACGGTGACGGCGCTCCCCAGGCTCCCTCCCGGGGCGGCAGCTACACGGTCCGCGCCGGAGACACGCTGTCGGACATCGCCAAGAACCTGCACACCACGGTGTCGGCGCTGGCCAAGGCCAACCACATCCAGAATCCGGACAGGATCTCCTCCGGGCAGAAGCTCACGGTGCCGGGCGGCTCGGGCTCGACGGGCGGAACGACCGCACCCGCCGGCAAGCCCTCCAAGCCCTCCACCCCGGCCTCCAACGAGGCGCTGGGCAGCCTGAGCCGCAAGTACGAGGCGCGCGGCCCCGGCACGGTCTCCACCGGCAAGGGCGACCACGGCGGCGTGTCCTACGGCTCGTACCAGTTCGCGTCCAAGACCGGCTCGGCGAAGGCCTTCGTCGACTCGCTGCGCACCAGCCACCCGGACTACCACGCCGCGCTGTCCGGCCACGCCCCCGGCACCAAGGAGTTCTCCGCCGCCTGGAAGCAGCTCGCGGCCAAGGATCCCAAGGGCTTCGACAAGGCCCAGCACGACTACATCAAGGCCACGCACTACGACGTGGGCGCCGCGGAGATCAAGAAGGCCACCGGCCTCGACGTCAACCAGCGCTCGCAGGCGCTGCGCGACGTGGCCTGGTCCACCTCGGTGCAGCACGGGCCCAAGGCCGCCGACGACATCTTCAAGCGCGCGCTCGCCGGGCGGGATCCCGCCAAGGTGAGTGACGAGCAGCTCATCAAGGACATCTACGCCGAGCGCGGCCGCAAGAACGGCAGCGGCGAGCTGGTGTACTTCTCGAGCAGCTCGAAGGACGTCCAGCAGGGAGTGTCCAATCGCTACAAGAGCGAGTCCAAGGACGCCCTGGCCCGGCTGGCGCGCGAGGGCAAGGGCGGAGCGGCTCCGGCCGAGTCCGAGGGGGTGAAGCCCACCGGGGACGGCAAGGCGGCGAAGGTGAAGGTGCCCTTCTTCAGCCAGTTCGAGGGCGGCCACGGCTACACGCCGAGCGACACGGCGTGCTTCAAGGCGGCCACGGCGATGGCGAAGGCGGCGGGCGCCACGGTGACGGGGCCGGATCAGCGCATCCAGCTGGGCACCAGCGAGAACAGCAAGGGCCAGCTCAAGGTGAATCCCCAGAAGGCCGCCCAGGGACGCAACTACATCGACCAGCAGCTCAACGCGAACAAGCCCGTGGTGGTGGGCGTCAGCCACAAGGACGCCAGCTACAACGCGGACGGGCTGACGGACCACTTCGTCACCATCACCGGCCGGGGCAAGGACGCCCAGGGCCGCACCTACTACACCTTCCACGATCCGGGCACCCGCCACGCCAGCAAGGGCCAGGACACCAACCCCAACAACCGCTTCTATGTGGACGAGCGCACCGGTGGCCTGTACCGGCCGGGCTCGTCCGCCACGGGTGAGATCACCGGGCGCCACTACGACGTGGCCATGGTGCGCCCCAACGCCTGAGCGGTCGGACTCGTGCGGATCGGCGGGACCGAAATCCCCGCCGATCCGCCCTGAATCCCCGCTCTCCCGCGGCTTCGGCTCCCAGCGCATCCTCCAGCCACATCGCCCGCCTCCCGCGGGCCCTCCGAGGATGCATCATGGCCCACCAGCACTCCGACCCTTCCGTCCACCACATCGTTCCGGGTTTTGGCGCCGACCGCGCCGTCCACTACGACACCCAGGCGTCCGTCACCCTCGCCGGTGTCCAGGCGATGTACGAGCTCGGCGTGAGCGCGCTGACCGCCCAGCTCGACGGCCAGGACGCGGCGTCGCTGCTCTTCGTGGGAGTGGGCACGGGCGCGGAGTTGACGCCCTACACCCGCTTCGACGTGCCGGGCTGGCGCTTCACGGGCATCGATCCCTCCGAGGCCATGCTCGCCGTCGCCCGCAAGCGGCTGGAAGCCGAGGGGTTGCTCTCCCGGACGCACCTGCACGTGGGCGAGCTGCACACCCTGCCCCCCGGGCCTCCATTCGACGGCGCGCAGATGATGGGGGTGCTGCACCACGTGGAGGGCGAGGAGGCCCGGCTCGCGCTGCTGCGTGAGGTGACCCGGCGGCTCAAGCCCGGAGCCCCCCTCGTCCTGGGCTGCCGCGTCGGCATGGACCCCGAGCTGATGAACGTGGAGCTGCGGCGGTGGCGGGCGTATGGCCTCCCCCCGGAGTCGCTGGAGCATCGGCGCCAGGCCTTCGCGAAGATGCGGCCCATCGAGTCCGATGCCGCCTTGTTCGCGATGTTCGCCAAGGTGGGACTGGTGGCGCCGAGACCGATCTTCGTCTCGATCCAGTACAAGGTCTTCCTCGCGCGCTTCGAGCCCGGGGCCACGAGCTGAACCCCGGGCGGCGCGCCCTTGTGCCTCAGCGGCCCTTATAGACGGGCTTGCGCTTCTCGGCGAAGGCCTTGAGGCCCTCGAGCCGGTCCTCGGTGGCGAGCACCGTCTCGTAGTGCCGCAGCTCCAGCGCGAGCGCCGCGTCCAGCTCCAGCGACACGCCCTCGTCGATGGCGTGCTTGGCCGTGGCCACCGCCAGCGGCGCGTTCTCCACGATGCTCTCCGCGAGCGAATACGCCGTGTCCAACAGGTGCCCCTCGGGCGCCAGCCGGCCCACGAGCCCGATGCTGAAGGCCTCCGCCGCGTTGAGCCGCCGCCCGGTGAGGATGAGATCCTTGGCCCGCCCGGGGCCCACCAGCCGCGTGAGCCGCTGCGTCCCGCCTCCGCCGGGGATGATGCCCAGCTTCACCTCGGTGAGCCCCAGCTCGGCCGCGGGCGCCGCCACCCGCAGGTCACACGCGAGCGCCAGCTCCGTACCCCCGCCGAACGCCGCCCCGTTGAGCGCCGCGATGAACACGCAATCGCTCTTCTCGATCGCCCGCAAGGTGCGCCGCAACCCGTCCAGGAAGGCGCGCACCTCGGGCTCGCTCATGGTGCTCCGCTCCTTGAGGTCCGCCCCCGCGCAGAAGGCCTTGTCCCCCGCCCCGGTGATGATCACCGCGCGCGTGTCGTGCCCCTGAGACACCCGGCCCACCAGCGCCTCCAGCTCCGCCAGCATCGCCCGGCTGATGGCGTTGCGTCGCCCCTCGCCGTCAATGGTCCAGATCTCGATGGGCCCGCGTGCGTCGACCTTGAACTCCGCCATGTACCCCTCCCTGAAGACCGGCCCTCTACCGGGCCGCCACTCGGCCGCCAGCCTGCGGCGAGTCCTCGAACCTGACAAGGCGGAAACGGTTAGTGTTGGGGGTGATGCGAACCGCGCTCCCCAGCTCCCTCGTCCGCCGGGCTCCCTGGCTCCTCGCGAGCCTCGGGTCCCTGTTGCTCCTCCCCCTCGTGGCCGATGCCCGCGGCGGCGGGGGTGAGCACTACACCGCCCCCTCCCGGGACCATGACTCGGATGGCGGGGGTGGCGGCATTCCCATCTGGCTCATCTTCGAGCTCGTCCGGTTCACCTTCCGCTACCCGCACATCATGCTGCCGCTCATCGCGCTGTGCTGGGTGGGCTGGCACTTCTACCGCAAGAACCTCCACCCCACGGGCGCCACCCAGCGCGCACTCCAGCAGCGCGAGGCCGAGCATCGCACCACCTTCTCCTCCCGCGACGTGCAGGGCTGGGTCAACGCCCTGCGCCTCAAGGATCCTCAATTCGAGCCGCAAGCCCTGCTGGACAAGACGCGCCAGCTCTTCCTCCAGGTGCAGGACGCCTGGTTCCGGCGCGACATGTCCCCCGTGCGCCCCTTCCTCTCGGACGCCACCGCCCAGCGCTTCGACGTGCAGTTGCAGCTCTTGCGCGCCCAGGGCGTGCGCGACGCCATCACCGACATCCAGGTGATGGACGTGCAGCTCATCGGGCTCGACCAGAGCGAGTGGTTCGACACCGTGCACCTGCGCGTGCGCGCCCGGATGCGCGACAGCGACGTGCCCGCCACCGCCTCGGACGAGGAGGCCATCGCCGCCGCCCGGCGCGCTCCCCCCGAGGCCTTCACCGAGGTCTGGTCCTTCGTGCGCAAGCCCGGGGTGAAGACGCGCATCGGCGAGGATCTCTTCCAGGGCAAGTGCCCCAACTGCGGCGCCCCGTACAATGGCGGCGCCTCCAACCGCTGCGGCTACTGCGACGCCATCGTCAACTCGGGCAACTACGACTGGACGCTCTCGGAGATCACCCAGGGCATGGAGTACGTGCGCCACCACGCCCACGTGGACCACCTGCGCGAGGCGCGCGAGGCCGACCCCGCCCTCAACCTGCAGATCCTCGAGGACCGCGCCTCGCTCCTGTTCTGGAAGTGGGTGGACGCCCAGAGCCGCGCCAACACCCAGGGCCTGAACAAGGTGGCCGCGCCCGGGTTCATCTCCCGGCTCAACGAGGACACGGAGCAGTTGCGGCAGCGGCGCCTGCGCCGGGTGTTCCTCGAGTGCGCCGTGGGCGGCGTCACCACCCGGGGCTTCGACGTGGTGCCGGACGGGTTCGACCAGGCCCACGTCGAGGTGCGCTGGAGCGCGCGCATGGGCCAGGGGCCCGTGGACGGCAAGCCCCCCGCCCTGCCCACCGTGCCCCAGCGCTGGGTGTTCACGCTCGTGCGCAAGCATGGCGCGCGCACCAACACGGACAACGGCATGTCCACCTCGCGCTGCCCCCAGTGCAACGCGGCCCTGACGGACTCGGCCGCCATCTCCTGCGACTACTGCGGCACGGAGCTGGGCCGCGGCGAGCGCGACTGGGTGCTGGCCTCCGCCGACCCCTACGAGTCGTGGGATGCCCGCGAGCAGCGGCGCTTCGACGCGGCGCCTCCCCGGCCGCGGCGCGCCATTGCGCTCGAGGGCGTGACGCCGGTGGAGCCCGAACCCGCGCCCGCGCCCAGGCACGGGGATGACATCATCACCGACCCCCAGGAGCGCCAGCGGCTGCTCTACATGATGGCCGCGCTCGCCAGCGCGGATGGGCAGGTGGATCGCACCGAGCGCAAGCTGCTGGAGGACTGCGCCCGCCGCTGGAGCGTGCCCTGGAGCAACGTGGAGATGGCCATCAACGCGGGGCCGTCGCTGTTCACCCGGCTGGTGCAGCGCGGCACGCCCGAGGCCGAGGTCTTCCTGAAGAACCTCGTGGACATGGCGCTCGTGGACGGACGCATCGATCGCAAGGAGCGGCGGATGCTGGAGTTCGCCGCGGGCCACCTGGGCCTGCAGGACAAGCTCGCGGCGTTGCTCAGCGACCACTAACGGGAGCGGGGGGAACTGGCGCCAAGGCCACGGCCTCTCTCGTCACGACGGGGTCCGGCGAGCAGTTCCGTTCCTTCCGGCTGCCGCGAGCCCGCGCGGTGTAAGCACAAGGTCCAATATCCACTCCCCGACATTCCAGGTAGAGAGCGGGGCGCACGCTGGATGTCTCCAGCGGAGCCCAGTGTGCGTCACGGGATGCCTGGCGACCGCTCGAACCCAGGCGGCGCCGCCATCTTTGGGCACGACTTCGCCCCCCCTGGAGCCATCTGCCACGCCGTCGGAGAACCTGGCGTTCCGCGTTTCCATCGCACATGTCAGGCGTACCACGAGGAGAGTTCATGTCATGTTTGCTTTCGAGGTGGCTCGCAGCGCCAGCCACCGCATTGCGCGCCGGACTGGTGCTTGGACTGGTGGCCAGCACCCTCGCCGCTTGTCACAACGGATCGCCGGTGGCCCAAAACGACACCCGCGAGACGGCGGAAGACACGCCCCTCGAGGTGCACCTGCCGGCCAGCGACAACGGGGCACTCACTTTCACTATCGTCGACGCGCCGGACCACGGCACGCTGGGTGAGATCAGCGCCAACGGCTTCGTCACCTACACCCCCGGTGCCGACTACAATGGCGAAGATGCCCTCACCTTCCGCGCCACCAACCGCAAGGGCCAAAGCGCGCAGGCCACGGTGACCATCACCATCACGCCAGTGAACGACACGCCCACCCTCTCCTCGGTGGCCAACCAGAGCATCACCGCTGGCAGCTCGACCGGCGACCTGGCCTTCACCGTGGGCGACGTGGAAACCGCCGCCGACAGCCTCACGGTCACCGCCACTTCCTCCAATACCGACCTGGTGCCCAACGACCCCAGCCATCTCGTCCTCGGCGGCTCCGGCTCCAGCCGCACCCTCGACGTCGTCCCCGCCGCCAGCGCCAGCGGCTCCACCACCATCACCCTCTCCGTGAGTGACGGCTCCGCCACCACCTCCACCACCTTCGCGGTCGACGTCACCGGTGTTGCGAGCCTCTACTGGATGACTGCCGCCGGCTCGCTGTGGCGGGTGGACGTGAACGGCACGAATGCCCTTGAGCTCAAGACCGGCATCAGCGGGGGCTCTTCCGTCGCCACCGACCCGGTCACCCGTACCCTCTTCTACGTCCACGACAGCGTAATCGTTCGAGTGGACAGTGATGGGGCGAACCCGGTCGATATCGTGGCGAACGGAGGCTACCCCTCTGGGCTGGCAGTCGATTCGACGAACCGCAAGCTGTACTGGTCCGATTTCACCGGGCAACGGGTCATGCGCGCCGAGCTGGACGGCAGCAATCCAACGCAGGTCGTCGGCGGCATCGATAGCCCGTCCGCCCTCGCGTTCGATGTCCCGAGCGGCAAGGTGTATGTCATTACCTACAACAACACCAAACTCGTACGCTTCAATCTCGATGGTACCAACCTGGAGACCCTCGCTTCAAACCTGGGCGGCCTGGGCGTGGGCCTGGCGGTCGACTCGAGCGGCGGGAAGGTGTACTACTCGACCCGCGGCAACAGTATCTATGTCGCCAACCTGGACGGCTCCAACGCCACCGCCCTGGTGACCAACCAGACCACGGTGCACGGGATTGCCCTCGATGTCACGGCCGGGCGGCTGTATTGGGCGGATTGGCTGGCTCAAGTGATCCGGAGCGCCCATCTGGCCGACGGCACCGATCGCCAGGACGTGAACTCGGGCAGCAGCAGGAACCTGGGTCTGGCCTGGATGCCCGCGCCGTAGCCAGGAAGCGCTTCGCCACGGCGGAGCTGTACGTGCCCTGAGCGCACAGCCTCTCTGAAGGTTGCACTGCCCTTCAGAGGCCGGATCGAAAAATCGTCATTCACCCTTCACACACGCCGCCTCGGCGGCCAGGAGCCAAGCCATGCCCATTGCCGTTCGCCATGTCCACACCCAACCCTCCAAGACCGTGACGTTCGATTTCGGCGATCACAAAGTGCTCAGCTATACGGTCGGCCTCGCGTACTGGAGGTTGAGCTTCGACAACGACAACCACGTCCGCACCCTCAAGATTTCCCTCTCCCCCAACCAGCCGAACGCAACGCAGATCACCGTCAAGGTCAACGGGGAGATCCGGGACGACAGCGGGAACACCATCCACGTGGAGGAGAGTTCGGCGGAGGTCTGCTGCATCGCGGTCGTCGACACCAAAGACAGCAACGTCCTGCTCACCTCCGTGAACGGCATCTCCGCCGGCACGCAGTACGGCCCCATCGCGCTCCCGAGCTCGTCGCTCTCGATGGGCGCCGCCTTCATCTCCGGGTTCGAGCTCGGCTACGGCAGCGATAACCACGTGCTTTCGCTCGAGCTTTCGACGGGCTTCAACGCGAACGGCACCTCGGGCTACATCAAGGCCGACGCGTCGATGTCCGACTCCTCGGGCAACATGGCCACGACGGCGAAGCTCGACGCCGGCCTCCTCGCCACCAGCCTCAACCAGGACGGGGTGTACTCGGTCGCCAAGAACAACCTGCAGGCGAGCGGCACCACCGTCCCGGTGGAGTTCAAGGTACCGCTCTCCGATGCGGTGGTGCTCCTCCAGGACTACCAGGTGCGCTTCGCCAAGGACCACCACGTCAGGTCGATTGGTGGCGGCTGCGAGAAGTGGACGGTCGAGGGGAATACCGTCCGGCTGACCGCGCCGAAGGCCTTCATCAAGGATGACAGCGGGAACACCGAGTCGAGCAGCAGCTCCGTGTCACTCCTGGTCGTCGGCATCCCGAAGACCTAGGCGGCCTCCTGGTTCCTGCTGGACCCGGCCGGTGCCCCGCTACGCCGCGGGGCACCCTCTTCCCGTCCCGTGCCATCCGCGCGGCTCCCACCCCCTTCACGCCCGCTCGAGGCCAACCATGTCGTCGTCCAATCCCCCGTCGCAAAGCCAGCCCCCCGCCATCCGCACGTTCCAGATGGACGACAGCTCCGTCGGAAACCTGTCGAGCTCCGTCAACCTGTTCCGCGGGGACGTGAACCTCACCCAGAGCCTGTTCACCCTCCCGGGGCGTTCCGAGGGCAACGGGCTCGACGTGTCGTTGTCACTCCAATACCAATCCAACGTGTTCCGCGAGGCGACGACGTGGAACCGCGAGGCGCCGACGGGGGTGGTCGGCCTCGGCTGGAGTCTTCCCCTCACGTGGATCGAGGCGGTGTCCTCGGGCTCGCCGGTGCCGGGCACGCGGCAGTACGCGCTCTACGAGAACGGAGTGCCCAACACGCTGGTTCGCCAGCCGTGGGCCCCCCGCCTCTTCTCCGCCGACGCGGCCCTCGCTGGCGGCCTGGCCGACGGCAAGCCCGTCCCCGCCGCGCTCGTCGAGGCGTTCCACGCGCACGGGCTCCTCCTGTCGGCGGACGCCATCGCGCGGGGCGGCCATGGCACCTGGGAGCTCGTCGACGACACCCACGAGCTGCTCTACTCGCTCGAGGTGGGAGAGCGGCTGCTGGCGAAGGACGGCGGCGAGGCGTACCAACTCCAGAACTACCAGTTCTGGAAGATCCAGTACTACCCCCGCTACGAGCGTTGGGTGGTCACGAGCGACTCGGCGGTGCGGCGATCGTTCGGCGGCGGTGTCACGCGGGATGCGGCCGGCGCGCGCAGCGTGAACGAGACGGTGGCGTGGTCGGTGTGGTGGAAGGGACGCAACGGTGAGCCGCTCTGGAACGGTGCCTCGATGCGGACCGAGGGGCAGATCCAGGTGGCGCACGCCTGGTACCTCGGCCGCGTCACGGACCGGTTCGGGAGCTTCGTCACCTATGCCTACAACGGCTTCGAGCGGACCGGCGACGGTCTGATCCGCGGCTGTGAGCAGCGTGTGGGCGCCGGCGGGCTGCCGTACACCAAGGCCGTGTACCTGACCCGCATCACCGACGTGTTCGGCCGCACCGTCACGCTCGACTACGGCGACAAGCTGTGGAGCGCCGGGGACACGGCCCCGCGCGAGTACGCGGACCCGCACCGCGCCGTCCCCAGCGACGCCCCCGGTGCATGGCAGGACCGCTACGAGACGCGCTTCCTCGAGGAGATCTCCATCCAGGCGGCCGACGGCTCCACCCTCTTCACCTTCCGCTTCAACTACGATCCACGGCCGGGCGCGTCTGGCCGGGAGCGCGAGGTGGCCAACGTCACCGAGGCCACGGGCCCCCTCCGGGGAGACACGTTCAAGCGCTTCCTCACCGGCATCACCCAGTTCGACCAGGACGGCGTGGCGAGCCCCGGCCTCGTGCTCGACTACTACCTCGACGCCGCGGCGGAGCGCGGCCAGCCCGGGGCCCTCGCGACCCTCACCCAACCGGAGGGCGGCACCGCCACCTATACCTATACCCGCCAGGATCTCACGCGGTGCGAACGGCGCGCGGAGGCGAAGCGGCCGGACGCCGTCGGCAGCGGCTCGCCACGCGTCTACTATGGCCCGGACTACGCGGTCGTCACGTACTACAACCAGGCGAACGGCAAGCTCTCACTCCAGGTCTGGACCTGGGCGGGGTCGTGGCTCACATGGCAGCTCGACCCGGACGACGCCCTCCTCGACACGCGCGGCCTCGATCTCGACAGCCTCCAGGCCGTCGCCAATCAGGACTTCTTCGCGCTCACCTTCACGCGCACCACCCCGTCGGAGCGCGCCGTCTACGTCTTCGACCGTGACGTGGCGCGGCCCGGCCAGTGGCGCAGCGCCACCCTCGACGGGGTCACCACCGCGAAGAACGTCCCCACCCTCACGTGGCCGACGACCGGCGCCACCACGACCTTCGTGGGCGGCACCACCTGGCTCGCCGTGGCGCAGATGAGCGGCAGGACCCTGTCCGGCAGCTACGATCTGCTCACCTGGAGATGGACCACGCGGGCGTGGACGCGCGAGACGATCACGACCCCCCGCTACACATGGATCGCGGGCGGGGGGGAGTACCTCGCCACGTTGGATCTCGACGGCAAGCTGGCGCTCCGCTGGCTGGACAGTCTGCTCGTGTGGCAATCGGGGCCCGCGACCACGCTCCCCAGGCTTTCGACGGTGGACCTGGACAGTGTCGCCCTCGTGCCGGGCGCCTCGCTCGTGGCGGTGTCCAACCTGACCGGGAGCAACGATCAGGAGAACACCTACCGCGTCTGGGTGGCGCAGTGGACGGCGGCCTACGCGCTCGAGGTCCACGAGCTCGGCGAGTTCACCGACACCTTCGGGCCGGGCAACCCGCCCACCCCGTGGATTCCGGAGGTGATCGACGACACGCTCGTCGCCATCAACGGCAACCTCGCGCGCTTCGATGGCGCGGCGTGGGCGGTGAGCACGGCGCTCAACCCGGGCATGCCCGACGCGGGTCGCGATCAGCGCTACGCGTTCGGGCCCGACTACGCCCTCCAGGTCATCGTTCCCACCACTGGCGTCGGCGAGACCGTCGGGCAGGTGATGGCCTATGACCCGACGGGGGGTTGGAGGCCGGCCCCGGCCGCGTTGGGCCAATCGCTGCCGTCCCAGGATGATCGGGCGGACAACTGGCCCACGAGCGGCGGTGCCGACTGGGCGGTCGTCGGCCCATACGTGTACTTCCGTGGCACCGCGTCGGACTGGGGTGCCGTCGTGACCGCGCCGGCGGCAGCCAACCTGGATGCCCTCGTGAGCGCGGAGGGCTACGACTTCGACTCCGAGTCGCTCGTGGACCAGGGGCCGACCTTCCTGGCGTTCACCTCCGAGAAGGGGAGCTCGTCGCAGCGGGTCGAGGCGGTCGTGCTGCGAAACGGGCAGGTGGGCAAGCTCGAGCCGTTCCTCAAGGAGAAGATGGTCCGCGGGGAGGGCCCGGGCACCTCGCCCAAGGGGCCGCAGCTCTTCGCCACCTACCCCGGGGACGCCGTCGGCTTCGATGCGGCGACGACGGTGTACCTCCACCAGTACGCCGGGGACGCCTTCGCCGGTCCCATCGAGCACTACGCGGTCACCGGCCTCGACGTCACCGACGGCTATCAGGACGAGCTCCCGACGCGCTACGTCTTCGACACGGGCACCGCGGGCTGCGACCCCTTGGGCAACATCGTGAAGTACTTCTCCGCCCGCACCTGCTCGGGAACATCGGATGCGGCGAACCCCGTGAACGGGTGGGTGGACAGCACCTACCTCAACGGCATGGCGGATCAGACCGGCAACAACTACTACGACATGCTCGACGGCCTCCTGCTGCGCACGCAGACGCGCGACCGCGACGGCGTGCTGCTCGAGAGCACCGAGGCCACCTGGGTCGTCTACCAACAGGTCGCCTCCGACGTGCTCGAACCCGAGACCCTCGTGCTCCGCGGCGGTTGGGTGGTGCAGACGGTGGACACGCAGGTCATCAACGGTGTCACCAACACGAAGACCACCGTGTACGTACCGGAGGGCGCGCCCGGCTCCGCGACGGGCCAGCCGGTGACCATCTCGCTCCGGCAATATGGGGGCGAGGGCCAGGCGCAGACGTTCGTGCGAACCACGGTCCAGGGCGTCGCGGTCGATGCCGGTCTGGCCGCGATCCACGCGCTCACCGACCCCGCGCAGGAGACCAACACGGTCACGACCGACACGGGCACGGTCCCCGTGCAGGTCATGGCGACGACCTATGCCGGCTGGCCGAACGCCGAGGGGGTGCTCGTCGCCGTGGCCGAGGCGAGCTTCGGCCTGCTCGACGCGGCGGACGTGGCGTTCCCGTTCGCCGCCTACACACCGGGAGACAACCCGGCCGGATGGGCCCTCGCGGCGCGCACCACGGAGCGCACGGCCTATGGCCAGGAGCAGGAGAGCGTGGACGGCCTCGGCGTGCCGACCGCCACGATCTACAGCACCAACTGCGAGTTCGCCGTGGCACGCTCGTCCAACGTGCCGTTCGGCGGGCTCGCCTTCCTCGGCTTCCAGCCCTACGAGGACACCTCCCGCTGGACGCTCTCCGGCGTGGAGTATGAGGCGGACGACGCGCGCACGGGCATCCGCGCGGCCCGGCTGCCCGGCGGCGCCAACGCCTCCCTCGCCGTGACGGTGACGCCCGAGGCGCCCGAGGGCACGTACCTCGTCGGGGTGTGGGTGCGGACACCAGCCGGCTTCGCCGCCGACGCCACCACCGGCATCTCCGCGACCGTCACCGTCGACGGCGTGGCCGCCACGCCGGTCTTCGTGCCGCTGCCCGCCACGGACGGCGCGTGGCGCTACGTCACCGTGCCCGTCCCGCTCGGCGGCCCCCAGGTGCTCGGGGGCGCCGTTCCCGCGCCCGATCGGCGCTCCGCGGCCCGCCGCGCCCGCCTCGCCGCCCGTCCTCGCCAGCCGAGGACCCGCGTGACCAGCAGTGCCCCACTCGCGCCCCGCTCCGCCGCCACGCAGGCGTCGGTGGCGCTCGCCTTGTCGATCACGAACACCACCGCCAGCCCGGTGACCATCGACAGCGTGCTGGTGGGCCCCCTGGCCAACAGCCTCGTGAGCCGCACCTTCGACGAGCCGAGCCAGCAGGTCACGTCCAGTCAGGACGCGAGCGGCCGCACCACGCGCACGTACTATGACCGCGCCTTCCAGCCGACCGTCTCGGTGGGTGCCTCCGGGCAGATCAAGGAACTCACCCAGAGCTTCCTCTCGCGCCGGGGCAACGACGGCGTCTTCTCGCCAACGAGCCCCAACGCCGAGGTCACCCTGCACCCCGCCATCGGCGGCGTGCTCGAGACCTTCCGTGACGGCGACTGCTGGCGCGAGCGCTGGGACGCGTCCGCCGGGTGGGCGGCCGCGGACGGAGCCCTCGTGCACACGGGAGCCACCGCGGGGCCCGTCACCTGGCGAGGCACCGCGGAGGGGACCCGCGCGGTCTACTTCGAGCTCCAGGCGCGCGACGTGGTCGCATCCGTGTCCGTGGGCAACGTGACGGTCCGCTGGGAGGGCGGCTGGACGGCGTCCCAGGCGGGCGTGGCCTGGACGGCGTTGGCCACACCGCCCCTCGAGCAGCACTGGCTCCTCGTCGTCGGCGATGGCGTCGTGCTCTTCTTCGCCGGAGGCCAGCTCCTCTACAGTCAGGCGGTCCGCCCTGTTGGGGACACCGTGTCCATCACGCTCGCCGGGGAGGGCGCCATCCGCAACCTCTCCGTCCTCGAGGGCGTCCGCGTCGGCGTGTCCTACAACGACGCCGCCGGCCGTCAGCGTCAGGTGCAGCAGCTCCATGGCGCCGATAGCATCGTGGTCGGCCTCGTCTATGACGCGCTCGACCGCCAACTCGTGACGACGAAGGGCGCCCCCGGCTCGTTCGGCTCCGGCCAGCACCAGCCCATCTTGCAATACCGGCCCGGCTTCGTGGACGTGGAGGACTTCCTCGCGAATCTCTCCACCACCTGGGAGCTCAAGGGCGACGTCGCCGACTACTACCGGGGGCAGACCGAGGACGGCATCATGCGCTCGGACGACAAGGGCTACCCCTACCAGGGCACGCGCTACGAGGCCTCGCCCCGGCAGCAGTCGATCGAGCAGGGCAACCCTGGCAAGCCCTATGCGATCGATCTCTCGGTGCCCGAGGGGCAGCGCCAGACCACTCGGCTGCGTTTCGGCGCGAACGCGGCGGCGAGCCTCCCGGCCGGCCAGTACTTCCAGGACACGCTCACGAGCCCGGTCCAGACGCGGTCCGTGCGCCTGACCGATCAGCTCAGCCAGACCGTGACGAGCACCTACGTGTCGAACGTGGGGGAGGAGGTCTCGCGCACCTCGGGCAACCGGACCTACACGGCGGGCGTGTCCGGGCCCGTGGCCACGCTCCAGACCGCGCTCCCCAACGCGCTGGTGAGCGGGCCCCAGCAGGCCTCGAGCGCCTACGCACAGCGGATGACCACGGACGCCCTCCAGCGCACCGAGTCCCTTGCCGATCCCGACGCGGGGGAGACGCGGTTCGTGTCGGACGTGGCCGGGCGGCTGCGCTTCGTGCAGCCCGCGATGGATGCGGGCGAGCAGTGGTTCGTCTACTACAAGTACGACGCGCTCGGGCGCATGGTGGAGGAAGGCACCGTCTCGGCGGCGTGGGAGCCCGCGGCGCTGCGCCTGCGCGCGAACCAGCCCGACTGGCCGACCGAGGGCTCCACGGTCGCGGTCACGATGCGCTACGACGGCGATGGGGACGAGCCCACCCTCATCGGCAGGAAATGGAGCTCGGTGGCGAACAATCCCGGGGACGACGGGGACGTCACGGTCACCGAGGTGTTCGGCTACGACGACGACGGGCACCTCTCCTCGGTGCGCATGACACTCGACGGGCCCACGGCCGCCGACGGGACGGTCGCCTACACGTACGACAACCTCTCGCAGGTGGTCCGCGTCGATTTCCCCGAGGGAGCCCCGCTCGCGGCGGTCCACTACGCCCATGACGAGCTCGGGCACCTCGTGTCCGTCGGCACCGCCGCCGGCCTCGCCGACCTCGCGGCCTACGGCTGGAGCGCGGACGGCGCGGTGCAGCGGGAGGTGCTCGGGCAAGGCGCATGGACCCGGCGCGTCGACTACACCTCGCCCGGCCAGGTGGCCGCGATGACGACCACGTCGGCGGCCGGCGACCAGTCCTTCGCGCTCGCCTACGCCTATGACGCGGATGGCGTCGTGCGCACCCGCGGCGTGCGGTGGCGCTTCGCCGGCGAGGACGCCAGCCAGGAGGAGGTCTTCGGCTATGACGGTCAGCGGCGGCTCCTCACCGCGGCCGGCGCCACGCCGATGACCATCCGCTCCTACGATCCCAGCGGCAACATCTGGGAGGCCGAGGAGAGCGGCACCGTGGTGGCCACCCCGTGCGTCGGCGGCTCGGACCGTGTCGCGTCGCTCACCGTCGGGTCGGGGCCGGCCCAGCCGCTCACCTGGAGCGCGCGCGGCCAGCTCCTGGCGGGCGCCGGCCGCACGTTCGGGTACGACCGAGCCACCAGCATGACGACGCGCATCGAGGCCGGCGGCGCGCTCCGGCTCGCCTATGGCGGGAGCCAGCAGCGCGTGCTCAAGCGCCGCCGCGACGGCGCCGACAGCGTCTACTTCTTCGGCGCGGGTCTGGTCCCCGTGGCTCGGCGGGAGGGTGGGTCCTGGACGGTGCTCGTACAGGGGCCGTCGGGGCTGCTCGCCCTGGTGGGCGCGGCCACGCGCTTCGTGCTCCCGGATCCGGACCAGTCCGTGTGGGCGGTCGTGGAGGGCGCCACGCTCGTGGCCCGCTACGCGTACGCCCCGTTCGGCGGCCTCACGCTCGCCGAGGGGGACATGGCGGCCACGCCCTACCTCTTCCAGGGGCAGGAGTGGGACGCCGAGGTCGGGCTCTACAACTTCCGCGCCCGCATGTACGACCCGGTCCTGCGCCGCTTCGTGACGCCGGATCCGCAGCGGCAGTTCGCGAGCCCCTACATCTTCGCCGCGAACAATCCGCTCGGCATCACCGACCCCACCGGAGAGCTTTCGGTCGGGGCGCAGATCGGCATCGCGTTCGCCATGGTGGCGATCACGGCCATTGGCATCGGGCTCTCGCTCTTCACCGGCGGCGCATCGAGCGCGGCGGCGGGCGCGGCGAAACGCGTGGCGAAGGGCGCGGTGAAGGGCGCGACGAAGGGCGCGGTGAAGGGCGCGACGGCCGGAGCGGAGGGCGCGGCGGCCGGAGCGGAGGGTGCGGCGGCCGGAGCGGCGGGCGCGGCGGAGGGCGCGGCGGCGGCG